>NZ_MLAQ01000003.1 GCF_002272895.1 Helicobacter sp. 12S02232-10 | reverse complement strand
TCTCTCTATTAGAAAATCCAAAAGAGGTAAAAATTAAAAATTAATCGGAGAGTTTTAAATGAGGCTCACCTGAATGGGATTGGAATATTACAGGCAAGTAGCTTAAGGTTTGCTGAAAGAGTTAGAATGAATAGCTATAAGATGAATAAAAATCCACGGGATTTGCAAAAACTCGATTTTCATAGATTGTCTTTGTAAGCTTCTCAAAATCCCATATTTTATAAATTCTTATCTTTGCACCCAATTCAAATCTATTGTGATTCAAAAATATCTTGAAAATACCTATATTCACAAATGCACCGTGTTTTTTACTCTTTCCTTCATTTTTTTTCAGATTAGCAAACCATTGTGAAAAATTTTTTTCTTCAAGCCACTCATATCTCCTCCCCAAAATAGCCACCAAGGGCTTAAGTCATTGGAAAAATTTATCAAATAATCCGTACCTACACTATAGCGAAACATATTATAAAATCTTTCAGGTTTTTATGTTCCTTGTTATTTAAATAATCTTTTTCCTTATTCTTTTGCCGAATTACTGACCTAAGTTTTTTATTTATTAAACTCCTTACTGATTTGAGATTTTAATTCATCAGGCACGACAGTCTCATAAAGCTTTTCAGCATAATCCGCCAGATTTCCAATCTTGGAAATTCCTTTGCTCTGAGAAAATTTATTATTAAAATCTTGAGTCAATGAAATAATTTTTTGAGGTTTATTCATCTCTTCAAGGATAGAGTTTGGGACTCCAAAATAAAAATTTGTAGAAACATTTTGTTCATAAGTTTTTTGAGGCGTTTGAGCGACATTTCCATCATCAGCAACAATATTAACCCCTGTAATCCCTGAAGTAGTTTGTGTGTGCTTATAAGAACTTACAGAAGGACTATCTTTTATTAAACTCAAAGTATGACTATTGGTAGAAACAGACTCTTGAACAATCTTATTAGTATTTAGCTTTGAAACATCAGAGGCATTTGAATTAATATAAGAACCTTTAAGCATCGTCGTATCACCCACAGAAATATCCAAGACATCAGAAGAAATACCAGCAACTTGAGAAAGATTTTGATCTGAGCTGTCCAATATTTTGAAATTATAATCTGAATGAAAACCTGTATACTCCCCTGTACCATATCCACCAGCCATATGTGCTTCAAACAATCCAGAATTAGAAGAACCGGTATCTATTGTAGTAGCAATTGAAAGATTTTTTCCTATATTTGCACTAAGATGATCTGCCGAAACATTGCCTCCTGTAATATTCATATTTTTGGCAACAACAATATCAAGCTTTCCTCCAGATAAAGTAGCACTGTCATAAAAGTTTGTAGAAGAGCCTGAATGTTCAAGCCCTCCCAAAATTTCTCCTCCAAAACCAACTTTTGAAACTCCGATTTCCCCTTTTATAACTCCTTTGATATTTCTGCTGTCAAAATTTGATTCTTTCTTATTTTGAGTGGCAGAAATATTGAGATTAGCTGCAGATATCTTAGCAGAATTTTTAACATTTATTGCAGAGCCAATCAGATTCATATCATCTTTGGCATTGAGATTTAAGTTTTTTACATCAAAAGTAGAACCCTGATGAATAAGCCTATTCTGATAACTCAAAGAATGAGAATAATCGCCTTTAATTTCTCCCTGATAAGCACCATTATAAGCTAATTTCACTTTTCCACCATAAGAGCTGGTGCTTGTGTTGGTATTAAAAGCATTCTCTGAAGCCGACAAGGTAAAATTTTGAGTTTCTATATTTGCTGTATTGGCATTCAGATGAGAACCCTCAATATTTGTACTTTCCAAACTTTTTATATTTAAATTACCTACATTAAGATTACTGCCTTTAGAGTTGGCAAAAGAAGTTGATGTATTGTTTTCAGATTTGTGATATGCCGCATTGGCTCCAACATTATTAATACTAATTTTAGCACCAACCCCATCAGATACAGAATCACTATGGGATACAGTATTTAGACTTTCTTTAGCAGAAGAAACATTAAAGTTATTGGCTGTTACAGACATATTCTGTGCATTTATATCAGAACCGATAATATCAGTAGTATTTTTAGAAATAATGTTTAAATTTTGAGCAGAAATAGAAGAAGTAGAAGCAGTTTTAGCAATAGTAGTAGTATGGTCATATGAATCTGAATGTTTATAGCCTACCGAAATTTTTGGGTTTTGAATAATAGATTTAACATCTGTTTTTAACATCTGATAGGTCCCTGCAATATCTTTACCATCAATATTTGCATTGGCAATTTTAGAAATAGTTTTAAATCCAGATATTTTGCCACTAACATTCAAAATCGTTTTACCTGCAGCTTTGGCAAGGATATTATTTTTATTAGTCAATATATCCGTAACCCTAGTGGGAACTTCCAACTCTATTCCTACTCTATCGGAAGTTGTCTTTATATTTTGAGTGCTTGTATGACCATCTTCTAAAGAACTTACCAAAACGTTATCACTTTTAAATTCCATCTGATTTGTTTCAAGATCAGCAGACTCCACCCTTATATCTGCAGAACCAGACATTAGGGTAATTTTATCTGAAACAATAGTTTGATTGTGGTGTTTGGAATCGGATTGAGAAAGTGTCATATCTTGGGTATCTTTCCCATAGCTTACAGATAATTTTCCATCTTTGAAACCACCTGCAAAACCTCTTTTTTCTGTATAAACATTTGTAGTTTTATCGTAAGAATCTGCCTTATTGGATAATGTAGTTCCTTCTTTGGAAAATATACCAAAATTTTTAGAAACAGAAGCCAGATTATACGCAGTGGTACTACCTCCCGCAAAAATATTTACAGATTCTCCATCAATAGTATTAGCAAGGTTTTTAGCAGTTTTTTCAGTAATGGTAGTGGTGGTAGTTTCTTCAGAAAAAAAACCTCTCTTAACTGTTTTTGTGGTTTCACTCGTATATGTCGTATTTTGTGCGGTATCCATAGTAACATCGCCACTAGCTGCAATCACAACGTTCTTATCTGCCTTAAGATCTGCGGAAGTCATTTTAAAATTATCAGAATCAATATGTATATTTCCACCTCTAATGACAGAAATATCATTTACAGTAGATAGATCGATTTTATTCCTATGGGATTGGTCAATATCGGTGGCAATAACATCAATGTCTAAATCTTTGGTTTTAATGCTTAAATCATTATTACTATTAAATTGAACTGCTTTCATCACCGCATTTCCTGCAACAATAGAAACATTATTACCACTTATTTCAGTATCTTGTTTTACTTTTATTGTTTTTTGCAGAAGTTTATCTCTAAAAAATAACTGCGTTAATGAATTATTAAATATCACTTTATCAGAAACCCTAGCATCAGTCACTCTTCCCATATCTAAATTTTGGTCAAAACGCATTTTAATATTCCCAATAGCATTTGCCTTAACTCCACTAAGACTTGCATTGTTTTCGGATTCTAAATTTATATTATTGTCAGATTTTAATTCTAAAGAAGCAAGATTTACGTCTCCATAAGAATAGATAGAGATATTATTACTTGTAATTTTATTATTTAAAAAATTATTTTCTTTATGAATCGTTCTATTCAAACCAATATTTACAATATTACTATTTTCATTCCTAGCTACATCCATAGTGAGCTTGCCACCGGCATAAAGGTCTATATCACCGCTTGCTCCCATATCTACAGAGGTAAAATCCAAATCATTACTTCCCTCCAAAATGATATCGCCTCCTGATTGGAGCTTGGAACTTTTAGCAATGGCAGTGGTATCGGTGCGACTGTTGTCGCTATAATAGTTTTTGACATTTGCAGTCGTGATTTTAATATCTTTGGCTTTGAATTTCATATTTTGAGCTGTTTTTATATCTGCTCCTTTTAGCAACAGAGTATCTTTGGCATTGATATAGAGATTCTTTGCTTTGATGCTAGATGTTGGATTCAATGTGTCATTATTCGAAGAAAAAATCGGCTTGAATCCAAATATTTTTAACAATCTCGATCCTAAAAAAGCATCGGCGGTATTGTTTGTTTTTTCAGTTTTGATAGAGACATTTGTAGCATTTACTCTGATATCCCCGTTTGCTTCAAGCCTGCCTGAATCAGAGCTGAAATCTTTGCCTGATACATTGATATCCCCGTTTGAGTGGATCACTCCGTTGGTATTGCGAATATCTTGGGCACCTAAGTAGAGTAAGCCTGTGGTGATAGAGGAGGTATTATATAGATTGCCATCTCTTGAGGATGCATTCAGATGGGCTTCTTTCGCTGTGATACCTACACCCACATCAGCTGAAGAAGATGGCTTTCCTAAGATGACATTGAGCTGATTATTGATCTCCATCTTATCTCTTATGGCAGATAAGGGTGCAGAATCAGCAACACTTGATTGAAAATCAGCAGTGTGTAAAAAAGCACTTGGGGTTTGATACGCAGGATTAGTATCTTTTACATAGGGATAAGGGGTGGCATTATACTCATCAATCAGGGCATTTACATAATCAGCCATCATTTCTTCTAGAGGAATCGTAGGGATATGCAGATCAGTGACAGTGAGCATAGAGATTTCAGGGGCAGGATGGTATGGATTATAATTGGTTTTGCTATGGCAATTCCAATTATGTTTTCCAAAAATTCCCGATATTCCGCAACCTCCCCCGTATCTGTCATACTCTTTCATAGTCCCCTCTTTTTCTTCTACCCTCCTTGGAATGGGGGTTGTGTTGTTTAGATTAGCTTGATTGTGTAGCTCTCCTTGAGGGGTGGCAATGATGGAGTTTGTATTATTGATGAGGGTGGCATCTAGATTGAGTGCGCCTTTAGCATAGATGATGGCGGGATGGTAGCTACCTTTTTTGAGCTTATCTTGCGTAATGGTAGTTGTGTAGGTATATTCTTTATAATTGTCTGCTACTTCATCTCTACCAAAACCCGGTTCTACCGAAACCACTTCAGGAACCAATGCCATCTCTCCGAGATTGTCTATATTTCCCTCTGTCTTAATCGAAATATTTTTCTCTCCATAGATGATAGAATAATTTTGTATGCTAGAAGCACTGATCTCTAAATCCCCACCCGCATAGATCATTGGCGTCGAGCCATTTAGATGTATCGGAGCATCGGGATCGGCATTGATTGCTTCAGATGCGTTTGAAAGTTCTGTTGTATCGGTATCAGCAGTCGGGGTGAGTGTTTTGAGAGGGGCGGGTTTAGTGATTTCAATATCGCCATTACTATGAATAATAAAACCTCCATCTTTTCCATCGCTCGAAGCAAAAGTTGCGAGCGTCCCGCTATTTTTGACCCCTACACCCTCTTGTGTAGCTACAAGATAGATAGAGTTTGCATATACCCCTCCGCTATAAGCGACATCTAAAGCAAGTGCGGGTTTTTCTCCATCTTTATCATCAGCAGGCATTAAAATCGGGCGAAAAAGCAAGACAGAGGCATTGGTCGGATCTAGCACAATATCATTTTGCCCCAAAATCATTGCAATCTTAATGGCATCTATCTTGCCATCGATAACAAGAGCATTTGAGATGAGATTAAGGGCTTGGAGATTTTTGCCATTAAAATCCCCAATATGGATACGCCCGTTTTTGACTTCAAACTGCAGAGATTGCATCGCATCTTGCATATTTTTCATCATCAAAAAATGTTCGTTAAACTCTTCAGAAAGCTTCCCTGCAATCATTGTAGCATTAGCAGTATTGATAAAACCACAGCCATTACAATCAATGCCATTGGGATTGGCAATGATTACATCTGCCTTATTTCCCGCCACTTCCATATAGCCTAAGAGCGTAGAGATATGGGAAGAAGTGACTTGATTGAGAATGAGTTTAGCAGGGAGAGAGCCGTTAAGATTGGGGTTGGCATTAATATAGCCAGAGAGTTGTGTTAAGCTCGGGGAATCTTTGATGTTATTAAAAATCAATCCAGATTTATCAACGTTAAAATCTTTAAAGGCATTGTTAGAAATGCCGGCTGCATTTGGAGAAGTGATATTGACGATAGGAACATCATTGTGGGCTTTGATGACTTGGGGAGCAAAGGTTCCCTTATCAGGAGTGAGGGGCAAAGGCTCAGGCAATGGAGCATTTAAGACATCAGGGACATTATCTGCAGCAGATAAAAGTCGGGCTGAAACCAGAGAGATGCAAACAACCCCGATCAAAAATCTTTGAGAAAAAAAACGCGAGAAAAATTTTTCCTTAGGTATAGAGACCATAGAAATGCAATCATACTTGTCATTATGCTTTGATGATTGACACATTAATGAAACATTTTTCATCTTATCTCCTTTGCCCTTAAGTGTCTTTGATATCTCAAACCTTTCTGCAAAATTGTCTTCTATTCTATAAGGAGTTATCTTAAAATATAATTAAATAAATTTTTTCTATACTTTCTATACTAAAATAGAGATTTTTACAGGGAATCGAATGCATATTAATCGATTATTATTCAATTAATCTTGATTCATAAAATTTTTTACGACTTTTTTGTAATTTTGTATTATAATCCTCAATAGGTTTTTATCTAAAGATTCAGGTCTCAAACAAATATCGATAAAAACCAACCAAAAATCCAATAAACAAGAGAG
The DNA here is from genome assembly GCF_002272895.1 of Helicobacter sp. 12S02232-10. Lineage (NCBI taxonomy): Bacteria > Pseudomonadati > Campylobacterota > Epsilonproteobacteria > Campylobacterales > Helicobacteraceae > Helicobacter > Helicobacter sp. 12S02232-10. The sequence goes on along the minus strand of NZ_MLAQ01000003.1, from coordinate 186,375 downwards.
GTTTCAAATGTATTATATTGCTCATCACATTACAAAAAGCTTTGGCAACAGCAGGAATGATTTTAGCGATGACAAATTCGGCATTTGCAGATAACAGAAGTGATAAGTCTGGCATATTTATCGGAGCCGAACTTGGCGGTTCAATAGGCTATAGTTTGGCTAAAAACAAAGATCCTGACAGTATGGAATCTGAAACAAAGATTCTCACCAATCTGCAGTATGGAGCTAGAATCGGGTATCAGCAATATTTTAACGCCTACAATGGGCTTCGCCTCTATGGAACCTTTAACTATACTAACTTCACATACCCTTTAAATGATTCAGCTTCTACAGATCTTTTCAAATATGGTGCAAATATAGATTATCTCTTAAATTTTTCAGATAGCGAGAGTCCTTGGGGATTATTCATAGGTGGAGGGTATCAATGGGTGCAATCAAAAGATTTTTCAAATATGAAAAAAAATGCATCAGAGTATGAAAAAGTAGCTTCAAATGGCTTTGTAATCAATGCAGGATTTTCAAAAATCATCGATAATCATAGCCGCTTGGAGTTAGGTGTAAAAGTGCCGTTATATAATTATTATACATATGATTTCAGCGATGCATCTGAATCCACTAAAATAAGATTAAGAAATCCTGTGGATATCTATGTTGCATATTCTTATTCATTCTGAGTTGTTTATTTGAATGAGTTAGCTGATGTTAGGCGATAGGAGCAAGGTATTTTTTCTGCTCCTATCTTTTTGTATATTGCCAATACTATCACTACATTCAAAACCTATCCAACCCCTCCTTGCAAATCAAAAAGATACCAATGAGAATGCAAAATGCTTTCAAATCGAGCGAATCGATTTGAAATTCACAGGTCTGCCCCAAAAATCCAAAAAGGAATTTTCTTACGCTCATAAAATCATCTCAAATTTTAAGCCCATCTCCAAGCATTGCTTGAGTGCCAAAGACATCTCAAATCTCCTCTCTAAGATTCAATCGCGTACGATATCCAAAGGCTATATCACGACAACTTTTGGCTTGAGTCCCCAATCCCTCTCCGATCATATCTTACGCATCAATGCAGAAGTAGGCACTATAGGAAAAATCCGCTATATCAATGAACCCCATATGCTTTCTTTCAAAAAAGATTTTCCACTCAAAAAAGGCGATGTTTTGGATTTAAGAAAAATTGAAGTCGGTCTGAATAATTTGCGAAACTTACGTTACATAAAACCCCAAATCTACATCACGACCGATAATAATACATCTAATCAAAGTATTCTTACAATCGATGCACCCAAATTATCTCTACCTGTATTTTTAGGTGGGAGTATCGATAATGGCGGGAGTATTGGGCAAAATTATCAAGCCTCGCTGTATGGCAGCTGGGAAAATCCTCTACATCTTGCTGATAAGCTGAGTTTCTATGCCCTCTCTTCTTTACCAATGAATAAGAAAAATCACAGCTACTATGCATCTGTGAGTTACTCCATCCCGATCAGACGATTCAGCTTCTCATTTGATGGGTCGTATTCAGATTCTGCTCAAGAAATTTTATTCGCTGATATTTTTCCAGTATATCAAGGCAAAAATATCAATCTTGATCTTGGGATCAAAGTCTCTGCCTATGCAGATGATAAAAATCAAGTTTCCATCAATCTTGATGGGGGCGTGAGACTGATGGAAAGCTATTTAGATGATATCAAGCTTGATGTCCAAAGCTATAATCTCACGGATATTTCACTTGCACTGGGCTATCAAAGAAAAATAAACAACTTGGTCTTTAATATTTCAATAGGAATATTGCAAGGGCTTCCGATGCTCAAAAAACACAATGAAAAAATTCATACTGATTATGTCTACACAATACCCAATGTCAATATGTATCTGTATGCGCCTTTTAAAATATGGGTTCTAACGTTTGGATATACAAGCAATATCCGCACTCAAATTTCTCAAGATAGACTCTATGCAAGCAAGAAAATGAGTATTGGAAGCCGATACACTGTGAGAGGATTTAATCATTTCAGTATCAGTGGTCAAATGGGTGTGATCTATAAAAACGATTTGATGGTTTATCTGCCAAGTTTCTGGGGGATCACCATAGCTCCCAATATTGGAGTGGATTGGGGAATGGTGCGGGATTTGATCGGAGATAAACAAGGTGGAAGCTTGAGTGGGGGCGGGATAGGCTTGAACGTGTTGCATAAAAACTTCAATGCTCAAATCTCTCTCAATGCTCCTCTTTACAATCCGTATAAAGCACCCGTTCAAAATCTGTTTTTTTCTATAGGAATGAATTGGTAAAACATCTGATCGCTCTTATTTTGGATTAAAATTCAATCGATTTGAGCTCTCATACTCCATTGGCTTTACAACGACTTGGCAAAGAATGTCGGGTAAAAATATTCTTTTTTTTCAGTTCGCATATAAAATCTTGGACAATCTCTTTTTTTATCAAAGCAGGCAAATAAGATTGTGCAGTGATGCTAAAAATTCCCAAAAACTCGCCATCTTTATTGAAATAAGGCTTTCCAAAAGTGAATCTCTGATAAGAGTTTAGAGGCAATGAGTAGCCGTAAAAAACTTCTTTTTCCAAGCTATAATCATAATAGCTTTCTTCTTTTAGCGGAATGGTTCTACGGACTCCAAAAGTATCGGTATCTTCAAGTATGGGAAAATAAAGACCACCTAAGATAAGTTTTTTTGTCGGAATATTTGAAAAAACATTTTTCCAATATTTTTCATAAATCCTCTTATGATAATAGCTTTCGCTTCGAGTATTGCAATAATCATCAGTGAAAGAAGAGGTTTTAAGCAACGCTAAACCCTTGTCGCTATCCATAGCTTTTAATTGGAGTTTTGCCACACAAATCAAAGGTTTTGCACTATCATCTTGCATTTTGGCAAAAATCTTTTTGGGATACAAACCAGCGTTGTAAGTCAATTCTGAAGAAGTCAAATAAAACCCATCCTTTAATAACATTCCAAAACCTTGACGATAACTCCCATCATCAAAATACACGGTGATGATAACAGTGCTGTATATCCAATTAAAAGCCTTTGAAGATTGGGGAGAAAAATCCACTTTTGGAGTAACTTCAGTTTCAATAGACCCATCTCCATCATCTAAGACGTCTTCAGAAGCCATCAAAGCAATATGAGAAATAAAAACCAAGACGACAATGCAACCGATAAAAGGATATAGTTTCTTTCGCACTTCGTAATCTTTAATCCAAAATTTTTATTTATCTTGTTTTCACAGACTAAAATCGGTAAAATCAAAAATGAGTTTAATCATAAAAAAACATAAGGAAAAATAAAATTTATGGAAGAATTAAAAACCTATGATATCAATCAAGAGGAATTAAATAAGCTTCAATACGCACTGATTACGACAAAAAAAGGAGATATCCTTGTCAAACTATTTCCAAATGATGCCCCCCAAACCGTAATGAATTTTGCCTTTTTGGCAAAAGATGGATTTTATGATGGGCTAAAATTCCATCGCGTCATTGAAGGATTTGTCGCTCAAGGGGGTTGCCCCAATGGAACAGGAACAGGAGGTCCTAATTATCGCATCAAATGCGAGCTTACAAATAATCCTAACCGACACAAAAAAGGTTCTTTGTCGATGGCTCACGCTGGGAGAGATACTGGAGGAAGCCAATTTTTCTTGTGCTTTGTCGATTTGCCTCATTTGGATGGCGAACATACCGTATTTGGACAAATTCAGCCTGATGATAAGAAAAGCTTGGATATCCTAGATTCACTCAAACAAAACGATATCATTGAAAGTATCTGCATTATGGAAAGCAAACCCACATTACAATGACTTCAAAACAAAGAAAATCAAAATTCATAGCATTCCTTATGCGATTGCTATGAATTTATCGTTGCATTATTTGATTTCATACCCTTTAACTTGATAAAAATCTCAATCTACTATGCCAATATAAAATCTCGCTTAATAATGCGAATTTTATGCGTTTCATTTGGTTTATCTTTTTTGGAGTTTTATTTTGCTGTCATTTTATTGCATTGTTCTGCATCCCATCTTTACTCCAATTGTTATCGAACTTTGATAGGAAAGGTCAGCATCTGTTTTTATACCCAAAATATGGGAGCTTGTTTGAATGTCAGAAATAAAATCAGCATACGATGAATTTTGCACAGATGTGTTATAAAGATTTTTAGCCCTTATAAAAGTGCTTTTGGAATCAATATTTGTGCCAACATTTTTTATCTTATTCCTTGCTCTTAATGTCTTTGATACCTTAAAGCTTTTACAAAATTATTTTCTATTTTATAAGGAGTTATCTTAAATATAGTTAAATAAATTTTTCCTATACTAAAATAGAGTCTTTTATAAGGAATCAAATGCATATTAATCGATTATAATTTCAAGTAAGCTTAATTTATAAAATTTTTTGCGACTTTAACTATAATAGATAATTAATTTGGTCGGGATTTATTGATTTTACTTATTCCTGTGTTATTATTTACAAATGCATTTATATGTTATGCAAAACTTTGTCGGAAGGGTGATATGGGAACAAAAGACGATATTGCAGAATATTTTTTCTCTCTGGTTTATTCTCAAGAAACCCCTCAAGATTTAAATATAAATCTCACGTCTATAGATTTGTCTTCTGCTGAAGAAATTTTTGCAATTATATTGTCATATAACAATAGAAATAAAAATATATTTCTGAATACGCCGTTGTTTCAGGATTTGCTCCAAAAATTCGGTGTCAATGCGAACCAGAATAATATCCAATCGCTTCAAAAATCAGTGCTGGACTTCATCCAAAGCAAAAATAGCCTTAAGATGATTCAAGAAATATTTGAACACTTAAATACACTCAAAACCGAAGGCATCATTCTGTATGAAGAAGAACAATGTATCAAAACAAGTTTTAAACATAAAATTCATAGTCTAAGTGGTACGCTCAAAAAACACAATAAAGCCCCAAAAAATAAAAAAATAAAACCTTTTGACATTCAATCAAGTTGGTTTCATCAACATCTCCAAACCATTCAAGACATTTTTAAAAAAACAAAAAATGCCACAAATGCACCAATTTGGCTTGAAGATATTATGAAAAATCAAATTGATAAAATCCTCAATACAAAATTTGAAATATCACTTTGTGGTATCGCAAAATCAGGAAAATCAACCCTCTTAAATGCACTCCTCTACGAAGAAATTCTACCCATTTCAGCCATCCCTGAATCCACCAATAAAATCACAATCACTTACAATCCCAAACCAAAAGGAGAGATAAAATTTCTCACTCAAAACGAATGGGATCGGTTGCTTGAAAATTTATATTTCGATGATGATTTAAACGCTTCTATTGTCGAGAGCCGAAAATCTTTTGGCAATTATATTGATTCTTGCATTACTCAAACAGGATTTGTGAAAGAAATCAAGCCCGAAGAAATCAAAACCTATGCAAGCAGTGAGCATTATTCAAAAATTTCATATCTAGTTAAAGAAATCACGATTTATTCTTCAATGGAATTTTTAAAAAACAATCTTGTTTTTGTCAATACTCCCAATATCAATACAAGATTTAATTACAAAACCCATCAAACCGAAAATTCGCTTTCACAAAGCGTTATCACGCTTTATCTAATCAATGCTTCTAAGCCAATCTCGCAAAAAGACATTGAATTTCTCTCCAATATTATCCATTATGAAAATCTCGAAAAAATCTTGATTATTTTCACGCGTTCTGATCTTGTGAGCTTGCCGGATTTAAAAAATCTAAGCCAAAATATCATCGAAGAAGTCCAAAAACTACAAACCTACCACCCCAAAATCCTTAAGAAAAATATCTCAAAAATCGACTTTATCCCTATTTCAAGCACGCTTGCACTCTTACATCGAACAGGACGCTCTGATGAAGCACTATCAAGAGGGTATGATTTAGAGGATACGGGCATAGTCGCACTTGAAGATTATATCAATGAAATCATTTTCAAACAACCGACCAACTATTCCAAAAACTTGCTTTTAAACACCTATGCTATTTTAGAATGGACGATAAAAAAATACCTGCAATTGCTTGAAAATACTGCTGAGAAAATGCAAATTTCAGATTTGAGCAAAAAACTCGAAAATGCCCAAAAAGAAATCCTTGAATCCGCAGAAAAAATCGTAAAAGCGATTGAGGCAAGCGCACAAAACTCAAAAATCAAAATCAAAGATTTAGGGCTCAATCTCAAAGAACACTTGATTGATTTCATTTCTTATGAAGCCTCAAAAAACAACTATGTGAATGCTTCAAGACTTGAAGACATCATAGCAAACAACCTTAAAGACAGCCTCAAATACCTTATAGAAAAAACGCAAGAAGACTTTAATAAAAAAATGAAACATTTCATTGAAGGCATCAATCAATCGTATGCTTTTATTCCATCAGACAGTCTTGAATTTGATTTAATCAAGCTTTATCAAAAAAACATTCTCAAAACAACCAAATACCAATACACAGAAGGAGACCTCAACCTTTATACCGAAGAACTTAAAAAATACATCAATCATATTTTGCGCGATGGGGCAAAACTCAAAGACATTCAAAAAAATATCGACAAAGCTTTTGATCTTAGCTATAAAAATATTATTGTTTATTTAGAAGAAAAAATACAGATCGGAATAACTATCTTTTTAAATCATATCAATAAAATGATAGAATCAATGCAATTTGTCATTATAAACTCCTGTACCCCACATCAAGATCTTGATGAAAAAGAAAAATCCAAACAAATTGAACACTTTAAAGCTCTTCAAGATACCATTCTTACACAGATCAAAGAATTAAAGGGAGGCAAATGAGCTATATTGCGGATTTTATCAAACAATATGAAATGATTCAAAATAATCTTTCACCGCATTTTGAATCCGATTTAAAAGGCTTGCTTAAAGAAGTGAGTTATAAAATCACACGTGAAAAATTTTTTCCCTCTACTGAACTTAAGGTTTTTTTAAAAAATCTCAATAAAAAAGCCAAAGAACCCTTAAAATTGGCAATTATGGGTGCAAGAGACAATGGCAAATCTACTTTCATCAACACCATCTTAAAAAACCACATTCTTCCAAGTGATCAACTCCATTCCAAAAAAACCTACATTATCGGCTATGGGCATTCAAGATCAATTATCGCCCACCATAAAAACAAAACCTCCGCAGGACTTAATACGCTTTCTCTAAACTCCTTAAGCCAAGAGGAGCTTGATAAAATCAATTATTTCGAAATCAAATACCCTATTCCGATATTAAAGGAATTCAATATTTACAAATACCCCGACATCGACTTAAATGATGAAGAAAATCTTAAAAATACCATACTCAATATCAACCAATGCGAAATCCTTATTTGGCTGAATCGAATCGATGATCTTGCTAATGCTGAAGAGCTTAATGCTCTAAAATCTCATATCGCTAAAAAGTCTTCCGTCTCAATATGCGTCCTCACGCACATTGATGTACTTGAAAAATCTGAAGACATTATCCCTACTCTGAATTTTGCTAAAGAACATTTTGGGGAAGTTTTTAGTGATATTCTACCCATATCTGCAATGATTCTTTATAGAGAGCTTGGAATTAATGAAGAATTTTTTCTACAAAAAGAACTGCAAAAACTTTACTACGACTATGGTACCATCAAATCAAAAGACTTCAAGCACCGCTTGGAATTTCTGAGTAAAGCCTTTGATGAGGGAGGACAAAATATACGCCTGTTTTATGAAAATCTTCCCGAAATTCCAAATTATCTCCAAGACCAGCAAATAAATTTTGATGCCATTTTTGATCGACTCCAACGTGACCTTATTGGGGAAGCAAAAAAACAAAAAGAGGATTGTATCAAAGAAGATTTACTCTATTTGGTTGAAAAAATCAAAAAAAACTACACACAAATAGCAGGTATTTATTCAAAACTCCTCAATTTGATCCAAAATCAAATCGAATCATTTTTAGAAACTTTTGCAAACTTGAAAGAAAAAACTCTTGAAGAGCTCGATTTGTTTTTTAAAAGCCTAGAAAGCGATCGCAATAATATTATTGAAAGCATCTTGAGCAACACCCATCCAGAAAAAATAAACATATCTCTTCAAAATCCTAACCTGCTTCAGACCCTCAAAGGAAAGAAAGATACCTATACAACCTATAAAATAGACACTCAAACTATTTATCAAGAATTGCTTGATCCAAAATCCCGACCTTATAGAACTTATAAGGCACTTAATTATAAATTTTCAAAACTCAATTTGAATATTGATTCGACTTTTGAAAAATGCATTGATGATTTTAGTGCCGAACTTAAAAAATGGCAGGCACAAAACGAATTTATCCGAAAAAAAGACAATATTTTGAGTGATTTTAATTATAACAATTTGCGTATTTTTGCTTCTAAGATCTATGAAAATATTGCGATTGATTTCATCGAATGCATTTTAGAATCAGGCAAAGAAATACAAATTTTGTTTTGCAAAATAGCCACTCGCCTAGAATCCACACGCGAACTTTGCATTAAACACACTATCTCGATTTTACTCCAAAGAATCTATAAAGACTCCAAACACGCAAGTATGCATTATGTTAAAAAAGCTCCTGCGCCAACTCAAGAAGAGCTCAATAAAATCATTGATGAAAATTTCTCAATTCGTAAGTATTCCCATACATTGCTTGAGGAAGATGATTCATTGAATGAAATCTTTGCAGCATTGAACGAAGGTATTCTTGAACTTGGAAAAGAAAAGTCGATCTTGGTGGAAAAAAGAATCTATGATTTAGACTCGTTGAAAAAAAATATTGATGAAATTTATGCAAGCATTGAAGCAAAAACAAATCACAAATCCTAAGAATCCGATAAAATCAATTGATAGGAGATTATTTTATCTTTGGATTAATTTTTTATAGGAAAGATTAAAAAATGAAAGAATTTTTCTCATCTCTTGAATCTATTTTGTTTGAATCTAATCCTCAAATTAAAATTGCTTCTTTTAGAGATTTTTATTCTGATTTTTTAGAAAAAAAAATTTACTTTGATTCTCATCACGAAGCAAAAATTCAAACGCAACCCTCGTATGCGAATTTTTGCCAAATCATTCATCCAACCAAAATTTCACGCCCTAAAATGCTCTCCTCACTTCAAAATATTGCCAAAATTATCCACTCCATAGTCCATATCGAATATAGCGCAATTGATCTGGCTTTAGATGCTGCTTATAGGTTTAAAAATCTTCCACTTCAATATTATCAAGATTGGCTTGAAGTCGCAGATGAAGAGATCAAACATTTTCTTGTGTTGGAAGAAATTTTAAAAGAATTGGGATTTTTCTATGGCGATTTCAACGTTCATAATAATTTACATCAAGCAATGGTTCTTACCTGCTCTTCTTTTATGGAGAGAATGGGACTGGTTCATCGCGGTCTTGAGGCGATGGGACTTGATGCCAATCCTTTTGTTGCTCAAAAAATCCAAACAACATCACATCCGATAAAATCAAAAATCAAAGAAGCCTTAGATATTATCTTAAATGATGAAATTTCACACGTCAAAAAAGGGGATAAATGGTGGAGGTATGCCAATCCAAACAAAGATTCTTTTAAGGAACTTCTGTATAAATTTAGAGCTTTTCGCCTAAAAGGCAAAATTCTCAATACTCAAGCGCGTCTGCAAGCTGGATTTACAGAAAAAGAATTAAAAGAACTTCAAAATTTAAACCCTCTTTTAGATTGATTTTACTTATCCCAATTCCCATAATTGGTATAATGCACCGACATAAATATGGGATTAAAAGGATTTTGATGAGAAACAAAGAATTATTCTTTAGTTTTTTACTACTTCTAGCGATGATGTCTTGGGGGCTCTCTTGGCCTCTTTCAAAAATTATGGTCACTTATCTCTCTCCTTATGAAATCACTTCTATCCGCTATGCTTTGGTGGCTTTTTCCCTTATCCCTATAATGATGTTTTTGCGTATTCCTTTTAAGCCTCCCAAAAAAAGCTTGGGTCCAATCCTTATAGTTTCTATTTTTAACGCACTTTATACACCGGTATTTTATCTGGGTCTTACTTTTGGAAATGCTGGGATTGCAGGCGTAATCGTCACGACTTTAGCTCCTATACTTGCTTCCATTATGGGGGTCTTTATTTATCATAATACTTTATCTATGCGTGAAAAAATCGGGTTCTTTTTAGGAGTTGTTTCAGGGGCATTTTTAATGAAAGCAGATAGCTTCTCTTCCCTTTTTACCCCTTTTAATATTATTTTTTTAGTGGCAGCTTTATTGTGGGCTTGTGTCAATCTTTCTTCAAAAACTGCCACAAGTCATATCAATGCAATTGCACTAAATTTTTATTCCTCTATTTTTAGTTTTGTTGTTTTTCTACCATCATTTTTCATCTTTGGTCTCCCAAATCCCCAAAGTTTGGATAAAAATTTCTGGATCTGTATGGTAGTCGTAGCACTTTTTTCCACAACTTTTGCAACAACTATTTTTTATAAAGGCATCAGTGTATTGGGAATCAACAAGGGAGGAAGTTTTATGCTTTTAGTGCCAATTTTTGCAGTATTGCTTTCTTGGATCAGTTTGGGAGAAATCCCTGATTTAAGCACAATCATCGGAGGTATTATTGCAATAACAGGGATTTGTCTCATCAATCTCTTTAAGCCGATTTGCTTCAAAACAAAATAATCACTCTATCGCCATTAAAATATCATTACTTTGGACTTGTGAATTTTCTTGCACGTAAATCTCTTTAATTTCTCCATCTATAAATGCCAAAATTTCATTTTCCATTTTCATAGCTTCTAAAATACACAAAACATCTCCCTCTTTAACACAATCCCCAACTTTTACACAAAGCCTGTTGATGACACCTGGCATTGGAGCTTTTAAGGAGTTTTTTAAATCCGAACATCTTTGGGGCTTCAAATCGTTTTTTGGAAGAGATTCATTTTTCTTTTTTCCAAATTCTACATTTTTGGATTGATTGCCTATTTTGAGTTTCATTGTCTTGGAGTCTTTATGCACCCCGCAAAATACAACGTGATAATTTTCTCCATTGACATCTACATCAAATTCACTAGGAACCTTTAAACCATCTCCATCGCTTTCTTGAATGCTTTCAGGCTTGAGATTGCAAGAATTTCTCTCTTCTAAAAATGTTTTTGCTACTCCTGCAAACATTGCATATGAGATGATATCTGTAGGGCTTTTTGCAAATTCTTTAGCTTCTGAAATGACTTTTGGAAGCTCGTTATCAAGCAAATCTGCAGGGCGTCCATCAAATATCTTTTCACCATCACCTAAAATTCTATCTTGAAGCTCTTGGGAAATCGGTGCGGGAGTTTTTCCATAGAGTCCTCGTATCAAATTCTTCGATTCTTTAGTAATGCTTTGATAACGACTCCCTGATAAAACATTTAAAACCGCCTGTGTCCCTACAATCTGACTCGATGGTGTCACTAATGGAGGATAGCCAAAATCTTTCCTGACATTTGGTATCTCCTCTAAAACCGCATCCATTTTATCTAAGGCATTTTGTTCTTTAAGTTGATTGGCAAGATTTGAAATCATTCCCCCAGGAATCTGACTAAGAAGTACTCGCGTATCGATTTGATTATAAATGGATTCAAATCTTTTGTATTTGGCTCTATTTTTCCTTAGTATCTCTGCAGCCTGCTCCATCTTCTCCAAATCCAAACCGCTATCATACGCAGAACCCTTAAGTGCAGCGACCATAGATTGGGTACAGGGGTGGCTTGTCCCCTCAGCAAACGCTGAATTAGATAAATCTAAGATATCTGCCCCCGCCTCCAAAGCTTTCATATGTGAGCCAAAGGCAAAGCCTGCAGTAGAATGTGTATGAAAGCTAAGCATTGCCCCTACTTCTTCTTTAAGAGCTTTTACCAATGAAAATGCATTCATCGGTGTTATCAATCCTGCCATATCTTTAATCGCTAAAGAATCACACCCCATATGCATTAATTCTTTAGCATACGCGACAAATGAAGAAATGGTATGCACAGGCGAAACGGTATAGCAAATTGCTCCTTGAACGTGTTTATTTTGTTTTTTTACAGCTTCAATCGAGGTTTTTAAATTTCTCGCATCATTTAACGCATCAAAAACTCTAAAAATATCCATTCCAGCTTGAGAGCTTAAAGCAACAAACTCCTTGATGACATCATCTGCATAATGTCTATAACCTACAAGGTTTTGCCCTCTCAAAAGCATTTGTAAAGGTGTCGTTTTAAAGATTTCTTTAAACGTTGCCAATCGTTCAAAAGGATCCTCCTTGAGATAACGCAAGCAAGTATCATAAGTCGCCCCACCCCAAACTTCAACGCTGTAAAACCCTACTTTTTCAAACAGCTTTGCTGCTTCTATCATATCTTCTGTTCTCATTCGGGTCGCTATCAGAGATTGATGCCCATCGCGCAAACTATTCTCTGTAATTCTTACCATTATCCTGCTCCTTTGGTTTTATGTTTGATTGTATCAAAAAAACCGCCCTCCCAAACATTTCATCTATCCGACCTCATAAAGTAAAATATTGGCATTCTCAAGGGTTTTACTCCCAATAAATTGCAAATTCTCTATCTGAAGATTCTCAAGCCTCACATCAGGAGAAAGACTTAGTTCTCGCAAATAAATTCCTCGATAATGTTTGGCATAATGGCTGACTTTCTTGCCATTTTTTAAAAATTCCACACGTGTATGCTTGAATTTAAGCCGATAAGCTTTAATATAAACCTCTGCTCTTAAATCCAAAATCGATTCGTTCTCTAAAAGTTCATCAATTTTTGGGGAAAGCTTTTTATAAAAATTGTTCAAGCCAAAATCTTGGTATTTAAAATTTTGATTGCATTTATAAAAAGGCAAAAGATCACTTGAACGCACCATTCCAAAAAGATTGCTGAAAATAAACACATTCTCTAAAATATAATTTTGTGCTTTTATGGGAAGTGTTTGAAAATCCAAAGCTTTATAAGCAACCCCGCTATATAATCTGATTGCTTGCATTTTGCTTGTTCTACCAAGATTTGAGCATAAAAGCATTTCATCTAAAACGCACTTTGAGTTTAAATTTTTTACTCCAAAAAGCTTCGAAATGACATTATCATCTTCGTTTAAAATCTCCATATATTTTGCAATATTTTTCCTGATAACGCTTCCTTTTGAGATCAAGGTGTCCAAGAAATCAAAATCGTTTTTATCTGAAACAATTTCAGAAATTCTTTTCCCCTCACTGGGACTAAATAATATCTTCAATTCAGTCTCCTTTTGGTATTATTATACATATTTTTACAGGAGAATAAATGAATAAGCTAGCTTCTGTTGTGCATATCATTAATGCTCTTTATCTTTGGCTTATAGGCTTAGGGATTGGTGCGATAATCGTTTCGGGAGTCATTGTGGCACCCATTATTTTTAACGCCTATTCCTTTTTGCCTGATCTGGGTATTACCCAATATGATTCAGGAATTTTAATGACGCAAATTTTTATCAAACTCAATGATAAATTATTGAATTATACTGCCATTATTATCATTATCTATGAGCTTTTAGTCTTTAAATCTTCTTTCAAATCTTCAATCTTTCTTTTGGGATTAAATGCTTTGAGTGTTGCACTGATATTTATTTTTACCCTTTATTATACGCCCAATATCCTTGAAGCTCAAAATATGGGTGCAGCCTACACAGCGACTCCAGAATTTGAAAATATGCACACTCAAAGCGAATATTTGTTTAAAATCCTTCTAGTAACTCTTAGTATTTCTTTTCTCTCACGAATCGTTCTTTTATCTTCCAAGCCCGCTCATAAAACGCCTAAAACAACTCCTAAGGTATCCCGAAAAAAGTCTGCCTAAGACAAACCTAAGGGGTTTAGTCTAAACTTCATTGGAAAAATAACCACTATTCTAAAAGATAAAATCAAGTCAAGATTTTCTTGATTGCAAAACTTATTCTGAAATGCTTTGAATTTTTGCAGGGATAAAATTGATAAAGATATGGGTAGAAAGATATTTTTAAAAATCAACTATAAAGAATCAATAGAAGCTATACGAAGCAAACAAAGCAATCTTAAAGCGATGAACCCATCATCACTTTAAGACAACAGAATTAAAAAGATTTTTTGGCACTCTCTGCAACTTTTGCAAACGCATTTGGATCATTCATCGCCATATCGGCAAGAATTTTTCTATCCAAATCAATGTTTGCTAATTTTAAACCGTGCATAAATTTTGAATAACTAATACCATTAATTCGGCACGCAGCATTAATTCTTACAATCCACAAACTCCTAAAATCTCTTTTTTTCTGTTTGCGATCTCTGAAAGCATAATACATACTTCTTTCAAGCTGTTCTTTTGCTTTTCTAAAATGCTTTCGCCTGCCGCTATAAAAACCTCTCGCAAGTTTTAAAATTTTTTTATGTCTTCTTCTTCTAACGACACCTGTTTTTACTCTCATATTTTCTCCTTAACCTAATTTATAGGTGTAGTCTTATGACTAAACTTTCCCTTTTTATTGAGGGGAGCCACTAATTTCTGTCTGCTTAAGCCTTACAAAGCATTGCTTTGACAGAGTCCATATTCGCGCTATGAACATAATGGGGCGCATTGATACCAGCTTTTCGTTTGGGGCTTTTTTTGGTCAAAATATGACTTTTAAAAGCACCGCCACGCTTGATAAGGTTTTTCTTGATTTTAAAACGCTTGAGCGCACCGCGATTTGTTTTCATCTTTGGCATTGCTATTCTCCTTTCATAAGATTATTTACTTTTCTTAGGCACAAAAAGCCACGAAACATATCTACCTTCTGTTTTTGGCTCTTTTTCAGGTGTGGCAATATCTTCAATCATTGCGCAAACCCGCTCCAAGACACTCAAACCAGCCTTAGGATCATTACTTTCACGTCCTTTTAAAACAACTTTAAATTTAACGTGTTTGCTTTCTTCGATAAATTCTCTAGCGTGTTTGACTTTATAATTAATATCATTTTGAGCTATTTGGGTAGAGAGTTTTATTTCTTTAACCTCTATTTGTTTTTGCTTTTTTTTGGCCTCTTTGAGTTTTTTCTCAGTTTGATAACGATATTTTCCATAATCCATTACTTTACACACCGGAGGTTTTGCATTGGGAGAAATAAGCACTAAATCCAACCCCTTAGAATTGGCAATTTTTTGAGCTTCAGATGAAGAAATAATACCAAATACTTCCCCCTCATCTCCTACACATCTAACCTCTGGAAAACTGATTTCTTCGTTTAACAATACTTCTTCTTTACTCAAAAGCTAACCTCTTTTATTTTAATTTCTACCATATTAAAAAACTCCTCTTTATTTAGTTCATATTGGGTTTTTGATCTTCTGTCGCGAATGGCCAAAGTTTTGCTTGCCATTTCTTTTTCGCCGATAATGGCTATCATCGGCACTCTTTGTTTTTCAGCGTTACGTATGCGTTTATTTAAAGTCTCATTTTTATCCATTACCTCTGCATACGCCCCTATGTTCAAAAGCTGTTCTTTGATTTCTAAAGCATAGGTAAGCTGCTCTTCTGAAATCGGTATGAGTATGACTTGTGTGGGTGCGATAAAGAAAGGGAATTCACCGCCAAAATGCTCGGTCAAAATTGCCACAAAACGTTCAAAAGAACCTAAAATTGCTCGATGAATCATCACTGGTTGTGCATAAGCATTATTTTCATCAGTATATTTAAGCTCAAACCTTTCAGGTAAGTTCATATCTATTTGAATTGTCCCGCACTGCCATTTTCTCCCAATGGCATCAGTAATTTTAATATCAATCTTAGGTCCGTAAAAAGCACCTCCGCCCTCATCTGTACGATATGCAATACCATTACTCTCTAAAGCTTCTTTAAGAGCATTTGTCGCAGTCTGCCAAACATCATCGCTACCGATTGACTTAACAGGTCGGGTAGAAAGCTCCATTTCATAACAAAATCCAAAGGCTTCCATAATCTTACGGGTAAAATCAATGATATTGCTAACTTCATCTTTTATTTGAGTAGGCCGGCAAAAAATATGTGCATCATCTTGGGTAAATTCACGAACCCTTAAAAGTCCGTGTAAAACACCACTTTTCTCGTGGCGATGGACAACCCCATATTCATAAAATCGAAGAGGCAAGTCCCTGTAGCTTCTTTGAGAGCTTTGATAAACTTTGATATGACCTACGCAATTCATTGGTTTGATACCATATTCGACATCATCAATTGTCGTGAAATACATATTTTCTTTGTAGTTATCATAATGCCCGCTGATTTTCCAAACGCTACTCTTTAAAATCTCTGGACCCCTTACAGGCTCATATTGACGCACAATCAAAGCTTTTGTCAAAAGCTCCTCAATTCTTCTGCGCAAACGCGCACCTTTAGGAAGCCAAATTGGAAGTCCCGCCCCAATCTCTTCATCAAATGCAAAAAGACCCATTTCTAATCCAAGCTTCCGATGATCGCGTTTTTTTGCCTCTTCTAATTGATTGATATAGGCATTCAAACTTTCCTTATCCGCAAATGCAATCCCATAAATTCGAGTCAGCATCTCCGCCTGTTCATCACCCCCCAAATAAGCCCCTGCAAGTTTAGTGAGTTTAAAGCTATGTAAAAGTTTTGTGTTAGGAAGATGAGGACCGCGACACAAATCCTCAAAATCTCCCTGTTTATACACTCCAAAGCTATCGCCTTGAATTTTTGCCATCACAGCTTGTTTGAGTTCATCACCTGCGAATTTTTTCATCGCTTCTTCGCGGGTCATCACTTCTTTAGTGATAGGAAAGCCTTTTTTGGCAATCTCTTTCATTTTCTTTTCGATAACTGCTAAATCTTCCTCGCCAATTTTTGCACAGGTTTTAAAATCATAATAAAACCCCTCTTCCACAACCGGACCTACAAAAAATTTGGCATCTGGATAAAGTTCTTTAATGGCTTGAGCCATTAAATGCGCACAAGAATGCCTAATAATCTCAAGCGCCTCACTTGAATTATCAAAATGAATTTCCTCACCCCAAATACAGCGACTCTGAGCCGTTTGAATATCAAGAATTTCATCGTTATGTCTGATGCCAATAACCTCTGACATATAAAAACTACCTTTAATTAACCGGATTTATGGCGTTATAAACTCTACAAAAAAGCGTAATTATAACATAAATTAAATATGCTTTTTATTAAAATCAACAACCACTCGACCCAAAACCACATTCCACCTCAGAATCTATTTTTTCAGCTTGAGGCTCCTCCATAGGTTTTAAACACCCATACATAAATAAAATAATGCTAAAAAATATTAAAAAACGATTCATCTCACCATTCCAATTTTATCCTAAATTATATCCAAACATTATTTTGAAAAACATTTCTAAAACACAAGATTGTATTTAGCAATCTTGTGTTTCAAAACATCAGGTTTCATTCCAAGTACTTCTGCACTCCTGTTCAAATCCCCCCCGCAATCCCTGCAAACTTCTTGAATGAGTTCGCTTTCAAGAACAGCTATCTTAGAAACATTTTCTTTAGGACTCCTGCTTTCCAAAAATAAATCTTCCTCTTTTATGCAATCTCCTTCACTCAAAATCGTTGCGCGTTCAACAACAGAAAGCAACTCTCTAATATTCCCATACCATTCATAATCTAACATTTTCTTTTTAGCACCTTCAGAAAAGGTTTTAGGTTCAAAGCCATATTCTTGCAATACACAATCCAACTTCCATTCTGCAAGTGGAAGAATCTCTTCTTTCCTTTCCTTTAGAGAAGGGATACAAATAGGAATAGTCTGAAGTCTGAAAAATAAATCCTCCCGAAACTCTCCGGCTGCAACTTTCTTTTTAATATCTGCATTGGTCGCAGAAATAAATCTCACATCAATTTTAATGACCTTATTGCCCCCCAAACGCATAATTTCTTTTTCTTGAACGGCTCGCAAAAGCTTACTTTGCAACCCTAAAGGCATTTCACCTATCTCATCTAAAAACACACTCCCACCATTGGCACTCTCAAAAAGCCCTGCTTTAGAGGCCGTTGCATCAGTAAAAGCACCTTTTTCATAGCCAAAAAGTTCAGATTCAAGCAAATGTTCGGGAATGGCAGCCATATTGATTGCGACAAAAGGAAAATGCGCACGAGGTGAATGGGTATGGATAAAATTTGCAAACACTTCCTTTCCTACCCCGCTCTGCCCCAAAAGCAATACGCTTGCATCAGTAGAAGCTACCTTTTGAGCAGTTTTTTGAACCACTTCCAATGCTTTAGAAGTGGCGACAAAAAAATGTTTTTGCTCCGTTGGACTTTTGGCTTTAATAGTCTTTGAAGACGGCGTACGATGAACTTTCTGAAACTCTATAAATTTTTTTGTCCGATAGATTGCTTCAAGTAAAAGTTCGGGCTTAAAAGGTTTTTGAAAAAAATCTTTTACGCCTAGCCGAATCGAATCAATTGCCTTATTTAAAGTTGCATTACCAGTAATCACAATCGCCTCATAACGTCCTTCAAGTAATCTTAAAAACTCCAAACCATCCATCTGCGGCATATTGATATCTGTAATCACTAAATCAAAACTTTCATCAAGGTTTTTCAGTGCATCTTTAGGACTCTTAAAACTTATAATTTCTAAATCTTTGTTATCACTAAAAAAAAGCTCTAGGCTTTTGCGCATATTGATATCATCTTCAACAATAGCAATCTTCATTTCCTCTCCTTCCAAACTTCTAAAATTAAAAAACTATTATCCAAATACGCCTGCACGGTTTTGGCCGGAAGCGTAAGAGTAGTTTTAGCACTTAAGGCGAAATTGTTTCCAAAAGTATCATCGCGAACTTGCACGCCACTTTTATATAAACACTCAAGCACGGCTTCTTTTTGATGCTCCAAAATGATCTTTAAGGCATAATCAGCTTGATCGTCTCCTAAAATATCGCCTTCAAAAACATCTATCCTGCATTGATAATCAAAAATATATTTTCCACTTCCCACACGCGTCTTAATGGGTTCTGAAATGCCATAACGCTCCCCTTGTGCCACTCCATCTTTGACGTATAATTTATAAGAAATTAAAAATTCTTTTTTTTTAGGTCCTTCATTTTTTTCTAAAAAAGCATCTGGCGAAGGCAGATCGCTTGGAAGAACTTGAGGCAAGATACTAAAAATAGGATCATAAAAAAATTTATCATTTCTTGCAGGTGGGAGAAATGGAGGGGTAAAAGGTTCGGTTCCATTTGGGATACTCAATTCTGATGGAATCTCAAGAAAAGGCGCAGGGGCAAGTGCTGGCGGATTCTTCTTCCAAGTCTCTAAATCATAAGCATATATGTTCGTCAATAATACCCCCAAACTCAAAAAAAACAGGATTTTCACTCTATATCTAAACCACCCTCATTTTCGTTTTGCTCTTGGTCTTCTTCAATGTCTTCTTTAGGGCAACGACTCACATAAGCAACCTTTTCACCCGCTACATCGATAATTTTTACACCGCTGGTATTTCTACCTGCCTCTTTGATGGCTTCTATGGCAACACGTATCATCTTGCCGCTGGTTGTAAGCACCATTAAATCCATATTTTCATCATCCACATTCACTACGCTTACAAGCTTGCCCGTCTTAGGAGTAAGTTTCATAACAATCACGCCCTTACCTCCCCTGCTCTGCAGACGATAAGCACCGGCTAAAGTTTGTTTTCCTATGCCTTTTTCACTCACGGTCAAAAGCTTGTCTGTCTCGCTTGTAATCGTAGTCGCTCCGATTACAAAATCTTCATTCGCCTTGAAACGAATGCCTGTAACTCCTCTGCTTACCCGTCCAATTTCACGAATATCATCAATTCCAAATCGAATACACATACCTTGATAAGTCGCAATAAAAAGCTCTTTAACATTTTTATCAATAATTTTTGCAGTTACAAGCTCATCGCCATCATCCAAATTAATCGCTCGAACACCAACACTTCTGATATTGCTATATTCACTCAAATTAGTCCGCTTTACGATACCATTTTTCGTAAAGAATACTAAAGATTTATCCTGATTAAAATCCGTCGTGGTAATCGTAGCCATAATCTTTTCTTCAGGTTGCAAATTGATAAGATTTACAACCGCCTTGCCAATAGCAGTTCTTCCAGCTTCAGGAATTCGATAGACTTTAAGCCAATAAAGCTGTCCTTTATCGGTGATAAACATAATCGTATCGTGCGTATTAGCCACAAAGAAAGATTCTATAAAATCATCTTCGTGAGTATTGCCCGATATTTTTCCCTTACCTCCACGATTTTGCTTTTCATAAGTCTTAAGCTGGACACGTTTGACATAGCCACGATGGCTCATTGTCACTACAACCGGCTCATTGGGAATCAAATCCTCAATATCAATTGCATCATAATCCTCTTCGATTTGTGTTTTGCGGGGAGAACTAAATTTTTCTTGAATCTCAAGTAACTCTTCTTTAATGATCCGCTTTAATTCATCTTCGCTTTTTAAAATGGCATTGAGACTCTCAATCAAAGCAAGTAATTCAGCGTATTCTTGTTCAATTTTATCACGCTCCAATCCAGTAAGTCTTTGAAGTCTCATTTCTAAAATAGCCTTGCTTTGAAGCTCGCTGAGTCCGAATTTTTCCATCAAACCACTTTTGGCCTCTTCAGTATCTTTGCTCGCACGGATAAGCTTGATCACCTCTTCAATATGATCAAGTGCAATTCTAAGTCCTTCTAAAATATGTGCTCTAGCTTTGGCTTTTTCAAGTTCAAAAATCGTTCTGCGAATGACAACGGTCTTTCGATGAGAAATGAATAAATTAAGCAGCTCTAAAAGATTGAATATTTTTGGCTCTTTATTATTGATAGCCAAAAGAATGATGCCAAAAGTCGTTTCCATCGTAGTGGATTTATACAAATGATTTAAAACAATCTCGCTCATTGCCTCTTTTTTGAGTTCAATAACTACGCGAATTCCCTCACGATCAGATTCATCTCTGACTTCAGAAATACCTTCAATAATTTTATCTTTGGCAAGTTCGCTGATTTGCTCGACTAATTTAGCTTTATTTGTCTGATAAGGCACTTCATCAATCACGATAATATCTTTGGTTTTTGTCTTTTCAATATGGACTTTTGCACGAACCCTAATTCTTCCTCTTCCTGTGCGATAAGCGTCTATAATTCCTTGCTTTCCATAAATTGTCCCTCCTGTAGGAAAATCAGGTCCTGCAACAATATTCATCAGTTCTTCCAAAGAAGCATCGGGGGTATCGATCACATAAATCAAAGCACTTACAATTTCATCTATCCTGTGAGGGGGAATGGAAGTTGCCATACCTACAGCAATACCGCTTGAACCATTTACTAAAAGATTAGGAATCCGACTAGGAAGCACATCAGGCTCTTTGAGTGTATCATCATAATTTGGAACAAAATCAACCGTATCTTTATCGATGTCTTTTAAAATCTCTTCGCTTGCTTGTGTCATTCTTGCTTCAGTATATCGCATTGCTGCAGCATTATCTCCATCAATGGAACCAAAGTTTCCTTGCCCATCAACAAGTTCAAGCCGCATCGAAAAATCTTGCGCCATTCTCACAAGTGCATCATAAACAGCGGTATCCCCGTGAGGGTGATATTTACCAATCACATCACCAACAATCCTCGCACTCTTTTTATAAGCAACTCTAGAGGTCAATCCAAGCTCACTCATCGCATAAAGAATTCTTCGATGAACAGGCTTAAGCCCATCTTTAGCATCTGGAAGCGCTCTCCCGATAATGACACTCATTGAGTAATCAAGATAGCTTTCCTTAATGGAATCATCAATTTTTATATCCACAACGCTTGTATTATCCAATAAATTATCCATTATTGCTCCAAATTATTCTAATTAACCCTATATTTTAACTTATTTTTGCTTAAAAAGGGGACTTGGGTTTAATCTGTTAAAAATAGCGCATCCATAAAAAACTACCCCAAACCATAAACCAAAAAAACAAAGCAATCAATTGAGCAGCGCTTCCCATATCTTTGGCTTTTTTCGCCAGAGGATGCGTCTTTAGGCTCACAAAATCAATAGCATTCTCAATAGCACTATTTAATAATTCGATTAAAATTGAAATCACGCAAGGTAAAATAAGCACTACATATTCCAGCCACGTATCAACAATAAAAAATGCAAGAATTGCGCACAAAACAGCTAAAATAAAAACTTGCCTAAAAGCTGCTTCATCAATCCAAGCTGCCTGAATGCCATCTTTGGAATAAAAAAATGCATTTAAAATTCTGACAAAGCCTTTTTTGCCTTTTTTATCATTTCTATTTTTTTTCATTCAAAACGGTATTGGCAATTAAATTATAATTATTAAGAATTTTTGCAAAAATTCTTTGGCGAGTGCCGGTTCGATCAAGATTTAAAATAGTCGTTGGTTGAATTTTAAAATAAGGTGCGGGCGTTTGCTTAGGAACCAAAGCTAGTCTAACTTTAGAAGCTTTACCCATCGCCATAGTCTGTATGCCTTCTATAAACTCTCTTAAAGCTTCTTGATAGGGATTTTCAAGCAAACCGCTTATTGCAAGACCAAAACCGATGAAATTTTTAAGATCGCCAAGAGCTTTCTCATAAAGTTGATCATTAAATGGAGCTTTAGGCTGTGGCTTACGAGATTGGTAATCTGCCTCAAAAATAGGGTATAAAATATCTTTAAGCCCCGTTGAAGCCAAAGAAAAAGAAATTTCATCAACAGCAAATTCAAAATCGCTAATTTCTTCGCTTATTTTCTCTGGAAATCCAAACTTAGAATAATAAGAAATCATTGCATTTAAAATGGTTTTATCTGCAAAATTAGGGCTTTTAATCCTGCCATAGAGGCTATAATGATACTGTGTATTCCCAGCTATAATCCTGCATTGATTATGCGAAGTAATTTCACCGGCGTATTTATCTGTCATCTTGTCTTTTTCACTACACTCAAAAGAAACAGGTTTAAAAGCTTCATAAATACTGATTGTCTCTTTATTTTGACTCTCTTGAATCATCTTATCAAAACCTTCAAAAGACAAACTTGGAGATTTTAAAGAAACTTGAACAGAACCGGTTCCGATATCATCAATATTTAAAGTAAGATTAGAAATTCCCATAAGTTCTTGATGGGTGGAGGTATTGATAAGAGCAACGTGTTTGCTTACACATTTATAGCTACTCATACCGCTACATACAAAAGAATCATATTTAACCGACAAAGGCTTATCATCAGAAGCATAATCTCTAACCATTCTCTCAAGATAATCATTGAGAGCAGTCTGAAGTTCAATTCTGACTTTTGAACCCAATTTATAACTAATCCCTAAAAGTGCGACAATTACTAAAGCTCCCAATAATAACAAAATAACCACAAGCTTTTTGCTAAACATAAAAAATATCCTTAAATTTTCAGAATTTTGAAAATTATAGCAAAATAAGAAATAATCCTCCCTTTAAAAGAGAGGATGTAAATCAATGTGTTGTGATATTTTTGTCCAAAACTTTGTAGTTGTAAGGATTGATCTCTTCATCTAGTTTGATTAGATCTTTTGGAGGATCAATATTGACATCTTTTTCATCATAATATCTATCGCCTTTTTTATGCCCATTTACATCTGCTTTCCATTTAAGCTCACCTGGATTGAGTTTTTGCATATCTTTGAAGCCCAAACTCGATGCCTTAAACGGAATATGATTTTGAGCTGCCACTTCAGCAAGTAAAGTTTGAGCGCTTCTTGCCATATCTACAGCTTGAAGTGTGACTCTAGCAGCTTCTTTTGGATTATGGAAGCCTCCAGAATTTTCAGCATTTACAAAATCAGCTCGCATTTGAGATTTTCTATGCAATTCCAAAATCTTTCCAAGCGCTTTTGAAATCTTGGCATCATCAGGCTTACCATCTGTTTGATAAGTGCTTATTTTGCCCAATTGATCTCTCATATATTTGATATCTGCAATCAAGCTCACGATAGCATATTCTGCACTCCTAAGATCAAAGGCAACAGAATTTTGAATGGTATAAACCTGATTCCTTAAATAATCCTCTGATTGGGTGTGGCAACTTTTACAAGAGCTATTGATATCATCAAGCGGTGAGATAAGATTATGCTGGGTGATTTTTTTAGAGCCTTTGCGAATATAAGGCATATGACAATCTGCACAACTGACACCATTAGCAGCATGCACGCCCCCACTATACATCTCAGATTCAGGATGTTGTATTTTAAGCATTGGAGCCTTAGTATCTCTATGAACCCAATCAGAAGGAAAAATATTGCTGATTTTATCATAGTAATCATCTAACATTTCAATCCTGAAAGGCTTACCTTTTTTCCACTCTCCCCAAGGGAATGTAAGCTCAATCCCATCAGCAGAAATCTCAATAGGTTTATTACCATTTCTCCAAATATCAGTCTCTTCATAAGTTTTTTGAGTACCATTCCACCATTTTGCATTAGGATCTTTTGAAATGCTTTCACCCATAACAGTTACTTTCTCTCCTGTAGGGCGAAAATAATATTCCACGTGGCATTGAGAGCAAACCAAAGTTCTCATTTCCTGTCTGCTGGCTTTGATACCTGCAACTGGATCAGGCTGATAACCCCTGACAATCATTGCTTTAATAGCTGCAGGACGCGTAATTCTTAAACTCATATCATCAGGATTATGGCAATCTGCACAAGTCAATCCCATTTTTGTTCCCCCGTGAAGTCCTCTATGGGCTTCGCTATCAGGAGCTTGACCATCCATTACAGGAACATTTTTAATCATTGTCCAATATTGTGTCGTATTAAAAACAACCCAATCATTTTTAGCAACATTCTTATAGAGCCAAGGAACCCAACCGCTATGGCAATTCATACAAGCAGTGGGCTGACCATTAAATGCTTTCAAACCCCAAGAATTCAAGAAATCCTTGTGATTTCTAGCTGTACTCATCTGATCATTTTGTGCATAAAAATGCCCCCTCTCCTCATTAAAATCCGCACTAAAGGCATAGCCTGCCCAAAGCACGGTTAATTGAGGATATCTTATTAGCTTACTATAAGAAAGATTCCCCCCAAAATCTGTAGGTTTTGGTTTTGATTTTTCAATACTCAAATACATATCCAAATAATCCGGAAAATATTTGCCCCAAGTTTCAAATCTGGGATCATTATCACTCAACTGCATCATCGGACTTGTTTTAATGCCTGAAGTCTCATATTTTTTGTGCGTAATGTCAGAATTCAACCAAAAAATACCTCCCCCTATCAAAATACCCACAACAATCACAGCCCACAATATCTTATTTCTCATTATCTCCTCCTAGAACTTTAAAATCCACGCGAATGACCCACACCCTGATGACAAGAAACACACTTCAAAGATTTATCTTGGTGTTCGGGTCGCAAGGTTGGATTCACAACATTTTGCACGTATGGCAAATGGCAATTAATGCAGTTTTCTTGCACAATCTCTTGAGTTTTTTTAGATGCACTAAAATGCATCGGCAGATTTTTATCAAAAGTGAAAGCATAGGCGTGACCTATACCGCTTTGAGCTTTTGCTATCCATTTGCGAATAAACTCGTGAGGCAAATGGCAATCACTACAAGTTGCAACTTCTCTATGAGAACTCTTATTCCAATCATCATACACCTCATTCATCACATGACAGTTATTGCAGGCAGCAGAATTGCTACTCAAATAAGAAAAACCTTTAGCGTTATAAAAAGTATAAAACGCTCCCCCTAATCCTACTACAACCACAAACACTGCCACGATAACCAAAAGAGATGAAGTTTTTGGCTTACTTATTTTCAAAAACTCTCCTTATTAGTGATTTGCACTGCTTATTTTAATGCTAAAATAAGAATTGTATTTTGATCTAAATCAATTTGCCTATTTTACAAGGATCAATAAATGGTTAATGAAAAAGCAATTTTTTATTCCAGCGAACAAAGTCGCTTATTTGCGCAAACAGATATTCAATTCTTCATCACCTCAAAACACGGAGGTTTTAGCACAGCTCCCTATGAAACCTTAAACTTAGCCTATCATACAAGAGATCAAGACTCATCCGTTCTTCTCAATAGAGAAATGGTATGTAAAACCTTTTTTCCAAACAAAATGCTTCTTTGGATGGATCAAATCCATAGTGACAAAATTTTAGAGGTCTCCAAACAGCCTCATAAATCAGGATTTGTAGGAAAAGGAGATGCTATGGTTTGCACAGAAAAAAGCTTTGCTTGTATGGCAATGGTGGCAGACTGCAACCCTGTACTTGTCTATGAACCTAAAATTCACACTTTTGGAGTCATTCACGCCGGCAGAGAGGGGGTTAAAAAAAGAATCGTAAGCAAAACAATTGCGCATATTTTGCAAAATCCCAAAGCGAAAGTTGAGAATATGCTTATTTTTATCGGTCCTTCGATCCGAAAATGTTGTTATGAAATTGGAAATGAACTCGCGATTTCTTTTCCCAAAAAATATCTGATTCAAAAAGATGTAACATATAATCTTGATCTTATCAAAATGCTTCAAGACGAACTTTTAAGCTGTCAAATCAAACCTTCCCAAACAGAAATTCTACCCACCTGTACTTGTTGTGAAAAAAATTTATTTTCCTACCGACGCGAGGGAATTACAGGAAGATTTGGGCTTATTGCTGCTCTTAGATAATCCAAACATTTAAATGTAAAAAGTATAATAAGGAAACACAGACCAACCCATAATAACCAACCAAAGGAGAAATAAAATGAACAATAGGGAAAGTTCCTTAAACAATAATCCAAATCTAAGCAAAAAAAATATACAAATCGTGGAAAAAATTCTTAGCAAAAATGATCAGAAAGCCAAAGAATTAAGGGAAAATTACAAGAATGAAGGGCTTTATGTTATTAACTTAATGAGTTCTCCAGGAAGCGGAAAAACGACTCTTTTAGAAAATCTTTCTCAATTTGAAGATTTTAAATTCTGCGTTGTTGAGGGGGATTTGCAAACCAATCGAGATGCTGAAAGACTCATAAAAAAGGGAGTATATGCCGAACAAATCGCCACAGGTGAAGCTTGCCATCTTGAAGCAGCTATGGTTGAGAAAGCATATGAAAAACTCAAAACTCAAGGAGCGTTTTCAAACGCAGATTATTTGGTGATAGAAAATGTAGGAAATTTAGTTTGTCCAGCAAGCTATGACTTAGGTGCCGCCCTTAATATTGTCCTTCTTTCAGTTCCTGAAGGAGATGATAAAGTTCTTAAATATCCTACGATGTTTTTATGCGCAGATGCTGTAGTCATCAGCAAATCTGATATGATAGATTATTTTGGTTTCAGAGTCTCTCAAGTAGAAGAAGATATGGCCAAACTCAAACCTGAAATACCTATTTTTCTTACTAGCTCTAAAGATAAAAAAAGTCTAGAAACTTTCAAAGATTTTATTATAAACAACAAAAAACAAGGGTATTATTCCCGACATTCTTTTTAAAGGAAACACAATGTGCTTGGCAATCCCCTCTAAAATCATCGCCATTGATGAAAGTAAAAACTCTGTCACGCTTGAAACAATGGGTGTGCAACGTCAAGCAAGTTTGGATTTAATGGACGAAAAAGTTGAGATAGGCGAATATGTTCTTTTACATATTGGTTATGTAATGAGCAAAATTAATGAACAAGATGCCCTAGAATCCATCAAGCTCTATGAACAAATGATAGAATCTATGGATGAAGAATATGTTGATGAGGAATATAAACAATGAAAAAAATAATGGGGATTTTTATCTTATTGATGGCAATGGCTTGGGCAGGAGATTTAAATGGGATTTATATAACCCATATTGGAGACAGCGGGAGACAATCCATCGTCGAATTTTTCAAGCACAATGGAAAATATTATGCATATGGATTTGCCAATGTAGATGGTTCAAAACCTAAAAAAGACATTCACAATCCAAATCCTGCACTTAAAGAAAGATTTGATAAGGGGACAGTATTTGTTTATGATTTGGTTCGAGATGGAAATACCTATAAAAATGGTAAAATCTACAATTTTGACAACGGAAAAACATATTATCTCAAAATTACGCTTGAAAAAGATGATCTAAAACTTAGGGCGAGTATCGATAAAAGTGGTCTGATGGGAGAGACTTTGATTTGGAAAAAACTTTCTGAACAAGAAGCTCAAAAATACCTTTCCCAAAAACCTTCCTTCCAAGAAGTGCTTAAAACCATCCCTAAAGAATAAAAAATGAACGATGCCATATTGATTGATTCATTTCGAGATAAAAACACAATTTTAGCCTTATCCAAACAAATTTTTCAAAGCGCTTCAAAACTTTCTAAAAAACTCTACATTATGGAAGTTTGTGGCGGGCATACCCATACATTAATGAAATATGGGCTTACAGGCTTGCTCCCAGAAAATGTTGCATTTGTTCATGGTCCGGGGTGTCCGGTATGTGTTATGCCAAAAAACCGAATTGATCAAGCTTATGAGATCGCTTCAATCGAAGATACTATTTTATTGACACTTGGAGATATGCTTAAAGTGCCAGGCTCAAAAGGAAGTCTTCAAAATGCAAGATCAGAAGGAAAAGACGTTCGGTTTATCTATTCACCAACCCAAGCCCTTGAAATCGCACGTAAAAACCAAGATAAAAAAGTGGTTTATTTTGCAATTGGGTTTGAAACAACCGCGCCAATGACTGCAGCTTTATTAAAACAAACCAAAAATTCTGGAATTAAAAATCTCTTTTTTCATATCAATCACGTTTTAGTTCCTCCTCCACTAGAAGCAATTTTGGACTCAAGAGATTGTAAAATCAACGCACTCATAGCTCCCTCTCACGTAAGCGTTATTACAGGAGCCAAAATCTACCGCCCTATCTTGGAAAAATATCAAATTCCTATCGTTGTGAGCGGTTTTGAACCTGTGGATATGATGGAAAGCATTTTGCGTCTCATCAATCAAGCCCTTCAAAATTCTCCAAAACTAGAAATCCAATATTCTCGTATCGTTGATATGGAGGGAAATCTAAAAGCTCAAGCAATGGTAGAAGAAACAATGGTTCGAAGGGAAAATTTTGAATGGAGAGGTTTGGGTAACATTCCATATTCTGCTCTAAAACTCAAAAAAGAATACGAACAATTTGATGCTGAAATTATTTTCGATTCTTTCTTAACAAAAACCCCGATAAAAGATAACAAGGCCTGTCGTTGCGGGGATATTCTCAAAGGAGTCGCCAAACCTTATGATTGCAAGGTTTTTGGAAAATCTTGCACGCCTATAAATCCGATGGGAAGCTGTATGGTAAGCTCAGAGGGTGCGTGTGCGGCTTATTATAAATATGGCACAATATAAATTGATTACTTTACTAAAAAGGTAGGGGTGTCATCGCTTCAAAAGGACTGCAAAGCTCAAGAATATTTTTTATAAATTGCCCATTTTGGCTTTTCCAAAAATCATAATCACACACGATAATAAGTCGCTTTTTTATCCTGCTAATTGCTACGTTTAGAGCATATAAGGCCTTGATATTAGAAGAATTGGTAAGATGATAATGCAAACAGACGGGAGAGAAAATCACCGTATCAAATTCTTGTCCCTGAGAGCTGTGAATTGTCCAAACTTTCTCACGCGGGATTCCTACTTCAATCATTTGCCTTCTTTGTTTGACAAAAGGGGTTAAGACTGCATAATCACTCCCCCAAAATGTCTGCACCAACTCCAAAGCATTCTTAGCCTCATTGATGCTGGTATGAGTTTTATCTTTAGGTTCTCGTTTGCTATCGACATAAAAAAGTTCGGTCTGAAGTTTGGTTCCCCTAAGACCATTTTTATAGATATGCCCGTCCAAAATCCTTGCTAAATTATCTCCATATCGATGGGTCTTGGTCAATTTCATAACGCATATATTTTTAAACTCTACTTCTTGATATTGGCTTTTGGAAAAAATAGGATTTTCTCTCTCAAAATTTTTACTCATTAAAAACTCTTCGAGATTGAGTGCAGAAAGATTCCATAAATTTGCATAAAAATTTTCCTCTTGAGCAATTTGCATTTCAGGCATTTGACAAATTGGGCTTAATTGCTTGTGATCACCCAAGAAAGTCAAAGGCGTATTATCCACGCACAGCGCACAAGCCTTGATAAGGGGTGTAAAGGCACATTCATCTAAAAATATATGATCAAATTTTACTTCCAATGCTTTGTATCTGCGGATAAATCCATCCACAGTCATCCCCACAACAAGAGCTTCTTTAAGCCTATCTTTAAAATTAAAAGCATAGCTAAAAAGACTTTGAGGGGCAGATTTTTTGAGAATATTGGGATCGCAAACCTCTATATAAGTGTTCAAAAATCCGCTTGTAGGCATTCCTAAACGCAAAATTTTTTCACGATTAAGCTCCAATGCATCAAATTTTTTAATCAATGTTTTTAAAACTTGCTCTAAAGAGTTATTCGTAGGAGCCAAAACACAAACTTTTTTGCCAGCTTGGATCAGGCTAAAAAGAGATTCGAACAATACAATTTGGGTTTTTCCGCTTCCAGGAGGTCCCCAAACATATGTCAAGGGGTGAGAAAAAATATTTTTTATGGCTAATGCTTGCTCAAGAGTAGGTTCTTTTGAAATAATAGGCTCAATACCAATACAACTATCTGGAAAGTTTAAATCAGATATCGTCTCAAAATAATTTTCCACATTTTTAACCAAAAACTTCAAATCACTAAAAAGAAAAACTCTTTCTTTCTTGGTTTTTGTGAGTTTTTGATGGATATTTTTATCAATAGAAAGGCATAAATTATTACTTCGCTCATCAAAATATTTTTGCTCCAACCCCTCTTCACCAACCAAAAATTCTTCATCTTCAATTCTTAAAATCAAACTCTCAGGATTAAAAACTTTCCCCTTAAGCGAAAAAGAAATCTCTTCATCATTGAGGCTAAAAGAAAGGATTTTTATCTCTTCCAATCCTAAAGCGTTTTCTTCCAAAAAATGATAATAGACTTGACTCGAACGCACCAAGATTTCTTTCATAAACAATGCACCTTTTCTGTGTAACTCAAGTTTTTCCATCTGAAAAATGATTTATTTTGATATCTTCTAATTATATAAAAGTTTTTATACCATTTCTCTTAGCTTAATTTGGTATGGTATCTTATTTGGCGATTGATTTTTAGGAATCTCTAGAATTCTTTTCATATTATTATTTTTAACAATGGCGATTTTTGCAAGAATAGTCGCAGTTTTAGCATTTGCAGCATTTGGTTTTATTGTATAGTTTATAAAATTAGCAAGCTCTAAAAATTCATTCCTCCCATTCTCCTATCTTTAGTTTTTTCCTGAATTTTAGGATTTTGAGTCTGCAATTTAGGAAAAAGTATTTTTTAAATGCATCTTGCTCTTTTGTGATTTTAAAACAAATTGCTCTTAAAAGATTTCAAGCTTAAAACTTTGAATTAAAATGCAATATAGCTTATAGAACCATAACCCCCTATGGAACGTATCATTCCCTATCACTAGAGACAATCTTAAAGTATTTGCAAAGATAGAACCAGCCAATAACTAAAATTGAATGCATTTTAGTTGATTTTCATTGCTCCAAGCTTCCGTGGGACTTTTGAATTAAAGCCCTTCCATTAATTTTCTCTGATTTTTTCTATTAAGATCAGGTAGTTTATCGGCAAATGATTCTGTAGTATAAAGCATTTTACAAGCATCCTTTGTTGTTTCCAAAATCGATTAAAACACCAGCTCCGTTGTCATAAGTGATAAAATTATTTCCAGATTCAATTTTATTGTATTTTGTATCAAGGAATTTTTTTAATTCAGACACATTGCAAGTGTCCATATTAACTAAAAAAAATTTTTGAAGAATATTGTTATCAAAAGTTAAAACAATATCGTTAAATACTGCTACATCCTGTATTGTTATGGAACATCCACTTCTATAATTAATAAACATCTTTATTGTATCAGGAGCGTTAGGGGCAGAAAATTTTTCTGGCTTGAGACATTTTCCAAACCTTGATTTTTCAAATGCAGCGATTGTTGTTTCTCCGATTGTAAAACCATCAATCGTAATTGTTTTATCACCCCCGTTGCTACAAGCCACAAATAATAAAGCTAGAATAAATAAAAGTGTCTTTTTCATATTTTTCCTTCATTCATTAAATCAATCAATAAACCCTATCAACCTCTATCATATGTAGCAACTTAAGCTCCTATACCTCATATTCATTAAGATCCACAACAATCTACTTGACCCTATTTTTAAAATATTCCAATAAAATTAAAAACTACATCACCTCTCCATTAATAGTAAATAATTTAAATCGCTTATTAGTATATCTTGATGGGGGGGGGGGTATGTCAATAAAAAATTGATTTTTTTTGAAATTTATTTCAAATCTTTCTTAGTAAAATCAACTTAACAATTTAAAAATAGATAAACAGCATACTGCAAAAGACCAAAATCAATCAAAAATAATTCTCGAGGTTCGAATAATACGAATTTAAAAGATGATAAAAGATAGGAATTGAATATGAAAGAATATGAAAAGAAAGAAATTCTGGTGTCCTCGGCGGGATTCTTTTCCATAGGATTAAAATCCCAAAAAATAGGCTTTAAGATTTATTTTTTTCCTAATTTTTTCCTAGATAAGCCTTAAAATCCCTATATTACGTGGTTTTAGAGGTATCATTAGGAATAATGATTTTTTCCTAAATCTTGTAAAGCCGTTAAATAGGTGATTTATTTTTTAGATGGCGCAAATCGAATCCTTGTATAGAAGCCACTAAATGTTTAAAATTCCCTAAATAAGGGGATTTTATTTTTTTGAATTTGACGATAAATTAAAATATGGATTCTAACCCACGCCTATAACCCCCATAAATACAGACTTTTGATTTTTTTATTTTCCTAATTTGAATCAATTTGCAGTCAATAAAGGACCTCATCCGTTGAGTCGTTTCACTTATAGGCGGAGGTTTTAATAAAGTAATTCACTTATCTACAAAATTAATCTCAAGCTTCTTGCCACAGGCTTCGGCATATTTGATTAAAGTTGAAATGCGATAATCAAGTTCTTTTCGTTCAAAATTAGATACGACGCTTTGACTTACCTTCATCTTTTGGGCAATTTCTTCTTGTGTAAGCCTTGCTTTGATTCTAGCTTCGATAAGTTGTTGTTGTAAATTATAATAAGGCGTCAATCTATCCCATTCAGCTTTAAATACTGGGTCTTTCATTGATTCTTGCTTTAACTTTTCAAAATTCATTTTGACTCCTTTATTCGTTTTAAAATCTTTTTTGCTTTTTCTAACTCTATTCTTTGGGGTCTTTTGGTCTTTTTTGATAAAAACTTGAAAAATGATAATAACCTTATCCTTTTCATAAGTAAAGAATGCTCTAGCAATTCCCTCCTCGCTTTTAACCCTGATTTCAAAAAGTCCATCTCCAAACGATTTAACATGTGGCTCTTTAACTAAATTGCCTCCAATTTCTAATAAGCCGATAATCTTTAAAAATCTAGCCCTAATTTTAGGAGGAAGCTTTTCAATTTCTTTATCAACTTTTTCATTTAAAGTTTCAATAACCCACAAACCTAATCCTTAGACTTAAAGATCTAGAATTATATCTTTAAACATATAAATTATAGCTTAAAATATATAATTCTATTCTATATCCAAACCTTAATTACCGCTGAATCTACCTCTTATAATTCCCTCTATTTTCCCCCTCTTTTTCTCTTAATTTTTAGCAGTCATTTTCCGACAAACTCTCAAGAAAGAAATGCTGAATTACCGCTGAGTATAATAGTTGTAATATCCCTTAATTACCGATTAATCACAACAATTGCACTTCATCTCTCTAATCCCACATAGAACAATCCTAAGAGTTTGTTTTTATTAGTCATTTAATCATCAAACTGCATTGTTTTAAGATATAAGATTTTGCATCAATCTTCTCTTATTTGTAACCCTAAACTGCAGAAAAATAGCCATTAAAAATATCAAGATTTCAAAAGAGAAACTGCATAAAAAAATAATAAAGAAATTGCAATGAAAATTCAATCTTGAAATATTGAATTAGAAAGAAAATAAGAAAAAAGAAAATCAAAACAAATAAAGAGCTAAGACTAAAAGATTCTAATCAAAGAGTTAAGAGAGATAAAGAACAAACCAAATATGTTTTAGGTTATCTTAAGGAATAGTTTTATAAGATTACAGAGTCCTCTTTCTTTTAGATTTAAGCCTTTATTGTTTAAAGCATTCAATTTGTACCTTTTTAAAATTTTATTTTTGTTCAGCTTATTCTAGTGTTTTCCTTTTAAACCTAAAGAAGAGGGGGATCCCCCCTCTATTCGGGTCCTTCCTAGACCACCCCCATCTATTGCGGTTGCCCCTCCCCGAAAAAAGCAGACTTATGATTCAAAAAAGTTCAGTTCATATTCATATGGAAATCAAATTTTAAAAAAGCTTCTGAATCAATTTTAAACACAACCACTAATATTTTAAAAGTTATAATGTTTCAAACCTCTTTAAACGTTATTTAAACGGCGTTTGAATGTTTTAGCAATAAGGCAAACAATACCCTGATTACAGACTTTCACACTTGACAAATTCAAAAAAACTCATCTAAAAAATTCCTGATTTTTATATGAAATGGGTGTTTTTTAGAGTTCATATGGCATTCAAATAACTTAAAAGAATGATACCTTATGAAACATAGCCAATAATTTTTAATAATTTTCTTGATTTATTACTATCCATTAACTTTAACTACTCTTATTCATAAGTCCAAATGTTATAATTTTTCAAATAACAGACAGGATAAATAATGAACCCCACCCTCTTAAGCACTCAAATTAAAACAGCACTCCAAGCCAAAGGCTTTGCCTCCACAAAAGAGAATGAAGCTTTTATTGAAGTGCTTTGTAAAGAAATCATCAATCACATTGTTACTCAAAGCACGATTGTGGTTACCACCACAGGATCTGCCACTGCTCAGACTGGCACAGGCAAAATCAGTTAAAGGAAGACTTATGTTTGGAGAAGTCTCTATCTACATTGCACCCATTACCCAAGTGCAAGGCAATCAGGTTAAAGTGGATATCGTTGGAACTAAAACCGATTTTATGACTTATTTAAGCACAAATAATCCTTTTAAATCTCAATTCATTCCTCCCCAAGTTGGTGAAAACGCTTTAATTTTTCATTTTAAAGAGTCGGATTTATTCTTGTGTATGGGTTCCATTCCAAAACCCAATCCTGAGTTATCTGCAAATAAAGAAGTTATCACCTACAAAGATGGCACCACCCTTAGCTATGACTCTGGCTCCCATACATTAGAAATCCAATCAAAGGCTAATATCACAATTAACTGCAAGCAAGCCCAAATTCAAAGCGATGATGTGAAGATTGAATGCAAGAGTGCAGATATTAAAGCAGACTCTATCAATCTGGGAGATACAGGTGGAGGTGGGGTGATTACAACCCAAAGCATCTGTCCTTTCACAGGGTCTCCCCATACTCAAGGCTCAAATAAAGTAAAGGCAATATTATGAATCAAACAATCAACACACAAAACAATAATAACTATAAACTCTCGATTAATGAGAATCTAAATCGAATCTTTAAAACTAAAAAATACTCCATTCCATTAAATCCTAACTTTGGGCTTTCTTATGATTGGATAGATAAACCACTCACACCTGAAACAAGATTAGCCATCACAGAAGAGGTTCAAGAACAAATCAGACTCTATGAGCCAAGACTTAATATTCAAAATATTGCAGTTGGATTTGAAGATTCTAAACTCATAATTTCTATCAATTCAGACTATCAGGTTGTCCTATGATAGTTTCAACCAAAGAACTCGGAGAACTCATCGGCATTACTACAAGGCATATTTATTCATTAGAGAAGATTGAAGTCTTTAAAAAAGAAGATAAAGATGCTTGGGATGTTGCTTTAAACTTTCAAAGCTATATTAAATACAAGACTGATAATGTTGATGAGGGTTCAGATTTAGGTAAGGTGCGTTTAGAAAAAGAGAAGATTGAGAAAAAATTAAAAGAGATCCAATATCAAGAGAAGATTAGCGAACTCATTTCCATTGAAAAAGTTGCTAAAGAATTAGAAGATATTGCGATTACAATATCCAATAAGCTCTATGGAATTCCCCACCATCTAAAGAGACGACTCCACCTAGACAATCAGCTGATAAATGCTCTTGAAACCGAAATAGAAAACACACTCAAAGAACTCAAAGACCCTGAAATCTATCATCAAAAGGCATTAGAAGTGCAAGAGAATAGAGAAAAAGAAAGAGAAGAAAGCAGGGAGAGGGATACAGATAACCAACCAAATAACCAAACAGACAAGGAGAATGAAAATGAGTAGCTTTACCACGCCACTAAAAGGCGAAATTCTAGACAACGGCAATCTTTTAATCAAAGAAGAGTTTGATTATTATAGAGAAGAGAATAACGATGAGGTGATTAAAGTCCCAAGAGGATTTGAATCAGACTTTGCAAGTGTTCCCTTTCTTTTTAGAATTCTAGTGAGTCCCATTGGAAGACATTCTAAGCCTGCAGTCCTGCACGATTATCTGTGCGAACTCTATCATAAAGGACTAGTGAATCGGGATTATTGTGATAAGGTTTTTAATGAGGCAATGAAAGTTAAAAAGGTCAGTCCTTATCATCGAATTGTGTTATATGGAGGTGTAAGGACATATGCGTATTGGTTAAAACTCAAGCAGTGGGTTTTAAAATGGAAGTAAATTTTAGGTAGAATAAGAAAAATTAAGGAGTTTGAATGCAAGAGCTAACCATAAAAGTGCAAGATGATTTTTTGCCTGACTTTTTCAAGATTCTAAAACAAATGCCCCAAGACAAAGTAGAGTTTAAAAAACCCGTTGATGAAATCAAAGAATTAATAGAGAGAATTGATGCAGGTCTTGAGGTGCTGACACCTCTAGAATGGGATGAGTTTGATGAGGTCATAGAAAATGCCAAAAATGCAAGTCATTAAAACAGCAAGATTTAAATCTGAATTGCAAAAAATCGTGGCTTTTATAGCAGTTTATAATCCGCAAAACGCTATAAAATTCAAAGATGATTTACTTCAAAAGCTCTTTAAAATCCCAGATATGCCATACTCACACCGCCAAAGCGAGTTATTTAATCAAGAAAATATCAGGGAATTTATATTTAAGGGTTATGTTGTTATTTATAGAATCACAGAAAACATAGAACTTTTAGGTATCTATAGAGATAATATCTGGAATTCCTAATGTCCTCCCCTCTTAAATCTGCCTTTGCTAACGCAATCTTTATCAAACCCCACCTCTCACTCTCAGAGTGGAGTAACACTTATCGGGTCTTATCTCAAGAATCTTCTGCAAATTTTGGGAGATTTGAAGCTTTAAGCTATCAGATGGAGCCAATGAATATGATTTCTAACCCTGATATCCAAGAAGTTGTGCTAATGTGGGGTTCTCAACTAGGAAAGTCTGAAATCTTGAATAACACAATCGGTTACTACATCCACCAAGACCCCAGCTCCATTCTCTTCCTTTTACCCTCAGAAGATATGGCAGAAGATTACTCTAAAAGAAGACTAGCTCCGATGTTTCGAGACTGCAAGGAGTTAGGCAATCTCATTTATGCAAGGGAATCCAATAACACGATTTTAATTAAGAACTTCAAAGGGGGTAACCTTGCTCTAGTTGGAAGCAACTCCCCCTCTAAGCTCGCAAGTAAGCCCATTAAAGTATTAATCGTTGATGAGGTCGATCGTTGTGAGAATACCAAAGAGGGACATAGCATTGATTTAGCACAAAAGAGAACTAACACTTATTATGACCGAAAAATCATTAAGGTTTCCACTCCCACCATCAAAAATAATAGTGTGATTGAGAGAGAATTTGAAGGAAGCGATAAACGTTACTACTATGTGCCTTGTCCTGAATGTGGTTACAAACAAATTCTTCTCTTTGAAAATATCAAATGGGAGCAAGACGAAAAGGGAGACCATGACTTAGAGAGTGTGCGGTATGCTTGTGCTGAATGCGGGAGCTTATGGAGTGAGCAACAAAAGAATCAAGCAGTTACTAAGGGGGAGTGGCGTGCCACTCAAAAAGGCAGAAAGAAAGTCGGATTTTTTCTAAATGGTCTCTATTCGCCCTTTCTGCCTCTTAAAGATATCGTTAAGGACTTCTTGGAGTCTAAAGAAGATATCCATAAATTCCAAGTCTTTACAAATACGATTAAAACAGAGACCTTTGAACCCCCTAGTATTAAATTTGAAGAGAACGAACTTTATGCAAGAAGAGAAGACTATACCCCAACCACACTGCCAAATCAAATCCTCTTTATTACCTGTGGCATTGATGTGCAAAATGACCGATTAGAGATGGAATTCAAAGGATGGGCAGAAGGATTTGAATCTTGGGGAGTGGAGTATCTTGTTTTACAAGGGAATCCTAAACTTCCTAAGGTATGGGAAGATGCTTATATTGCTGTGAATCGAGTGTTTTCTAAGGCAAACGGAGAAAAGTTAAGAGTGATGTGCGTGGCTGTGGATAGTGGTGATGGCAATACCAAGAATATGGCGTATAATTTTGTCAGAATGGGGAATGGAAGATTCATTGCCACTAAAGGGGCAAGTGAGGAGATGACTAAAAAAGAATTTATGAATGATCCTAAGAAGACAGAGGGAATATTGCTTTATTCTGTCGGGACTTATAAAGGCAAGGCAGAAATCTTTAAACTGCTTCAAACAAAAATGTATGGAGCCGGGTATATGCATTGGAATAAAAGCTATACGATGGAGTATTTTTACCAGCTCACCAGTGAAAAATTAGTCAAAACCAAGAATGCAAGGGGTTATTACACCTATCGGTGGGAATCAGAGGGGAGAAGAAATGAAGCATTGGATATTAGCGTTTTAAACCTCTTGTGTGCGAAACTTTTAAGATTAGATGATTATACTTTTCAGATGGGACTTAGGCGAGCTAAAAAAACGAGTTAAAAGCAATTTTAGAGATTTTTTTATAAAAAAAGGGGGAGAAAAAATGAGAAAAGTAAATGAAAAATAAATAGATTTTCGACGTTTATAATACGACAGAGTATTTTAAAGACTTTTATAATCAGTTGGAGCATTTTACCCCCAAATTCCTCAAAAATTCCCGTGTTACAATCCTGCTAAATTTTATAGGCAGGGTTAAATATGGGCGCCACTCCAAATCTTTCAAATCAAATCCAAATCCAAAAAACTAAAATCCAAGACAATGAAACTCTAGGCGTGAATGCTAGAGAATTATGGAAAGCATTGGAAGTCGGAAAGGATTTTAGCACTTGGATTAAAGACAGAATCAGTAAGTATGGTTTTGTTGCAAATGAGGATTTTATCATAATCAATTCGCTCACCAATTTTGGGGAGCAAGCAAATAAGGGCAATGCAGGTGGTCAGAATAGAATAGACTATATCCTCACTCTAGATACTGCCAAACAAATTGCTATGGTAGAAAACAATCAAATCGGAATGGAAGTCAGGCGTTATTTTATCACCTGTGAAAAATCCCTCCATTCAAAAAAAGTTCCAACCAATTATATTGAAGCTTTAGAATTAGCTTTACTTCAAGCCAAAGAAATCCAAAGCTTAGAGAATCAAATCCAAAATGATAAACCTTTAGTGAGTTTTGCAAATTCAGTCGCCAATGCTTCCAATGCCATTCCAATTGGGGATTTTGCAAAACTTCTTTTTGATGAAAACATTAAAATTGGACAAAACCGCCTCTTTAAATGGTTAAGAGAGAATAAATACATCCTTCCTAATAACCAACCTTATCAAGAAATGTTAGAAAGAGGTTATTTAAAAGTCATCGAACAAACTTATAAAACCCCTTATGG
The DNA here is from genome assembly GCF_002272895.1 of Helicobacter sp. 12S02232-10. NCBI lineage: Bacteria > Pseudomonadati > Campylobacterota > Epsilonproteobacteria > Campylobacterales > Helicobacteraceae > Helicobacter > Helicobacter sp. 12S02232-10. The sequence goes on along the minus strand of NZ_MLAQ01000003.1, from coordinate 146,449 downwards.
CGATAGAGTTTCTACTAAAACACTCATTACAGGTAAGGGTCAAATCTTTTTGACGGAGAAATTAAAAGAATCACTCTTTGATGAGGTTGTAATATGAATCAAAACCAATCACTCCAAATTTTTAATCATCAAGACTTAGGACAAATCAGAGTTGCAGGCGATATAGAGAATCCTCTGTTTTGTTTAAAAGATGTCTGTGAAATTTTAGAAATAAAAGACACAAAACAAGTCAGAGATTCCATAAGTGAGGAATTTGACAAAGGGGGCAGTTTTTATACCACCCCCTTTAAAACTAAGGGTGGGATTCAAACTTTCACAATGGTTACAGAACCCGAGCTTTATTATATTTTAGTCCGAAGTAACAAGCCTAACGCCAAACCATTTAGACGTTGGATTACCTCTGAAGTCCTTCCCTCCATTCGAAAAAATGGCATTTATGCTACAGAATCCACTATTGATAAGATGATGAATGATCCCCAATTCTTTATGGAATTAATGGGAAGATTAAAAGATGAGGTTGCACGCAGGAAACAAGCTGAAAGTAAGGTTTTGCTTTTAACTCATACCAAAAAGACCTATACAGCCACTGAAATTGCTAAAGAACTCGGATTTAAATCTGCCATTGCTCTCAATCATTCCCTTCAAGCTAAAAAAATACAATACCAAATCAATGGCACTTGGGTAATGTGTAGTGATTATGCAGATTTAGGTTATGAAAGCATTAAACAAGAAGTCTTAGATAATGGGAAGGTGATTTACACACGAAGAATCACTCAAAAAGGAAGAGAATTTATTCTATCACTCTTTGATGAGGTTTCTGTATGACTCTTGCAGAAAAGATTCAAGCCATTGAAGAAGCAGAAGCTGAGATTTTAACCAATCTTAAAAACGGCTCTGAAATCTCTAAGTATTCCATTGATGGCATATCCATCGAAAAACGCAGTCCTATTGAGATGATAAAAGAACTCAAAGCCCTTAAGGCTTCTTTAATTGCCTCTGCCAATCAAAGCCAAACCATTCAGTTGATTTTAAAATAGGTGTGAGATGCAACTATTAGGCTATCAAATCCAAAAAATCCCAGAGAAACCCCCTAAATTTAGCACCACTCCTCCTAAACAAACCATCAATCCTTATTTTAACGCCTCTTATCGCTCTATTAATTACAAAAAAATGTATGAGAATAAAATCCGAGCATTGTTCAAAGACACAAGCCCTGATAGCGTCTATACAACCATTCGTGTCCAAGCAAGGAGTTTATCTTCGGCTTCCCCTTTAATCAATGGCTATTTTGAAACGATGGAATCTGAAATCTTTGGGGACAACGGCTTTATTTTAGATGTGAATACAGACAATGAAATTTTAAATCAAAAGATTGAAGAACTTTGGGAGGATTGGTGCTTCGAATGTGACCAATTTGAAGTCTTTGATTTTAGGGATATTGAAGAATTTTTACTCAAATATTACTTGCGAGATGGCGAGTGTTTTATCTATCTGAATGATACCCCAAAAGGTCTCAAGCTTCAAATCATTCCCCCTGAAAATGTTCCCCACGACTTTGATGATGGGGAGAATATTAAAAAGGGCATTGTTTTTAACGGACAAACTCCAATTGCTTATTATATTTTAAAAGATGAAAAAACAAGGGCTTATATTCAAGTCAGTGCCAAGAATATGATCCATTTTAAAAAAACTTCTTATGTTACCCAAGTGCGAGGACTCTCTGCCCTCTCCTCTTCCATCTTCCCTGTTTTACAAAAAGAAGAATATATCTCAGCCATCATTGCCAAAGAACATATCGGGGCAGAATTTACTGCTGTTGCCACCCCGGAAAACACAGGACAAACAGGATTTGACCCCTCAAAAGTTTATAAAGGGATTGGCGAGGAAGAAGAGAAACCTCAAGAGATTGTGAAACTCATTGAATCAGGCGTGATCAATAAAATTGATGAAAACCTAAAAATCCAAACACTCAATCCGCCTGCGACGACTGATATGGTTACATTTCTTTACAATTCTGAAAGGGATATCGCCAAGAGTTTGGGACTTTCTTACGCCACTCTCACAGGGGATTTAAGAAGTGTGAATTATAGCTCCATCAGACAAGGTGGCACCAATGAGAGAAGACTCTTTAAAAGAATCCAAAAAAAGATTATCAAAAAAGTCCATAACATCATCTTTAAACGATGGCTGAAACATCTTTTAATCGCAGGAAAAATCAGTCCTAAAGAATATTCTCTTATTTTGCCTGATTTTAGTTTTAAAGCTCAAGGGTGGGAATACATTGACCCATCTAAAGAAGCCACTGCCAAACAAATCCAATTAAAATCTGGAATGCTAACTTTAGCAGAATTCTTAAGGGATAAAGGCAAAGACCCTGCACTGCATTTAGAAGAACTCAAAGAATCCATTCCATTCTTTCAATTGATTGCCCAAATCAATCAAGCCTTTAACCCTAACCAAACGCCAACCTTTAATCAAGAGGAGAATCAAGATGACACAGAGGAGCAAGAAGATGACTAAAACGATAATTCAAGAAAACATAGAAAAAACAAAACAACTTCAAAACATAAAGACAAATTTTGATTTTAGCGCCCAACTCTTTAAAGAGAATCCTATCGATGAAGAAAACTTAACCATTTCTTTTATCGCCCTCTCCAATCACCCTACCATTAAACGCAGTGGCTTCTTTGAAGATTATTACGTTTCGATTAATACAGACAGGGTTGTTTGGAGTGCGAAGCACCTCTTTTTAGACCACAACCCAACCTTTAACAATTCCATCGGTCGCATCGATGAGGTGAAAAAGGATGGTGAGGGCTTTAAAGTTAAAGTCAAATTCTTTGAGGATATCCCTGCTTCTAAAGAAGCCTTTGACCGCTTTAAAACAGGACTCAATGATTCTGTATCTGTGGGATTTGGGGATTCTGAAGTTGAAGAAGTCGGGGAGATTGATGGCATTCCCCACTACCAAATTAAAAGCGGAGAAATCGTGGAATTATCTGCTGTATGGAAAGGGGCAGACCCGCAGGCGGTGGTTTCTAAATTTTCTCAAATCTCTAATAAAGAGAGAGTGAAGGAAGTTTCAGAAGCTAAGACAATCACTCATTCAAATTTAACATCAGGAGAAAATCAAATGACAACAGACATTCAAAATCAAACCCAAGAGACTCTAAACATCTCAAAAGAACAAAAGTTAAGCCAAGAGCTTTTAAAATCAATTCCGACTCACCCAAATGAAGAGTCAAACTATGCCAAAGAAGCCAAAGAAATTGCACAACTTGCTGAAATCTTAGGCGTGCAACAACTCGGACTCCAAGCTGTCTCTAAGGGGCAAAAATTTGCAGAATTCAGAGAAGAGGTTTATCAATCTAAGCTAAACAACCAGCTTAATTTCTCTATTAAGACTTCAGATAAAGCTCAAGAACCCGCCTTCTCTATTGCAAATATTGTAAAAGGCACAGCAGGAGTGGAGTTAGATTATAAAACAGAAAATGGCAGATTCAAACTCCCCAACAGCTTTTTTAATCAATTTGCCGACCCCACTCCTTATGATGTGGCAGGCACCGATACAATTAAATCCAATTTGCCCGGTGTAAAAAGCATTGAGCCCATCACTTATCACGGGGATAAATTTATCGAACTCATCCGCCAACAATCTAAAGTTCTCTCAATGCTTGATATAATGACAGACCTTACAGGCGTGCAACAAATTCCAAGAGATGAGACTTCTTTTAATGCGTATTTCTTAGAAGAAGGGCAAAGCATACAAGGGCAAACCCCAACTTTTAGCGATATTAAACTCGAACCCCATACAATCTATGTAAAAATCAAACTCACCCGCCAAATGCTTTATATGACACCATTTGCTCTCAATTCCTACATTATCAAAAAAATCATTCAAGCTGTGAAATTCAAAGCAGAAGAAGCCCTATTTTATGGCACATCACCGATTACGGGAATCTTTAATCTTGCAGGCACAAGTGCGATTAATGATTTTCTAGCTAAGCCCTCTTATAAAGGGGCTTTAGACTTTAAGGCTAAGCTATGGAGTAACGATTATGATACCTCTAAATGTGTTTTTATCTGTAATTCAACCGATTATGTTGCACTTGAAGGCACTCCAAAATCCATCAATGAAAATAACATCACAGAAACTGAACGCACCCTCTTAGAAAACGGCAAGATGGTGGGATTTGATGTGGTGATGAATAACATTTTTAAAGACAAAGACATTATGCTAGCTGACCTCTCTAATGTGTTAATGGGAATTTGGAGTAAGGGGCTAGAAATTAAATATTTAGAAACAGAAGGTGGGATTAGCACCATTGAAGCCTTTTATGATATCGATTATGGCTTTAAACGCCCCAATGCCTTTGTAACATCTACCAAAGCCAAAAGTTAAGGAGGGTCTAAATGCAATACCAAATCCTATATGATACCCAGCTTTGGGGCATCTTCCACCCCAAAGGCAAGGTGATTACATTTCCTGCAGGCACAGACCCAAACTACATCACTCGCCTTGTTAGAGATAAAGTGATTATAGAGGTGATTGAAGCTACAGAAGCAACCAAACAATCTCAAGAGCCAGCACCTGATTCGGATAAGGAAGAGTCTATCCAAGTAGGGAATCAAGCAGAAGAACAATCAGACAGCCAATCAAAATCCAAAAAGGCTAAAAAATGATTCCAAAGTCCCTTTTATCTAAAGATTTCAGTTCTATCCTCACAAACGTGGGGGCGGATATCTTTAAAAAAGGTAATTTTATCTTTAAAGGGCATTTAAAAAGAAATGCCCAAGTCCTGTATGAAGATGGAGCCATCGGCTATCAGATTACCCTTTTAATCACTAAAAATGATGGGGATAATTTGAGACTTAGAGACATCATTACAGAAGTCTCTTCCTTGCAAAATTTTCAAATCATTCAAACCCAAACAGAAGCCAAAGTTTTAACACGACTTGTTTTAAAAGAGACCAATCGCAGTGCTAAAGAATCTTTAGAAGCTAAAGAAATTCCAAGTTTAAAAACTCTAGCCGACTCTGCCAATCAAGATAGTGATTCAACGATTAACAAAGGAGAAAACCAATGAATCAATCTAATCCCTCTGTTAAAAAAGAACTCTTAGCCACACTTCAATCTGAAATCACTAATCTTAAAATCTTTAACCATACAGATTTGTTTGAAAAAATCACCTATGAAGAATCTGATCTGCCAGTCTGTATTATTAAAGATTTAAATGATTCCATATCGATTCCATCCAGTGGCAATTGGAAGATTCAAAGCAATCTTGAAATTGCAATCCTCCATACCGATGGCTTAGAATCTATCGACCTCACAAACCAAATTCTAAAATTCATTGGCATACTCCCCCAACACCGATTCATTTATGTTGTGGAAGAAATTAATAAAGAAGCAGGGTATCTTGACTTCTCATTCTTTAAGACTTCTATTAATCTGCAAGTCTCTTATTTTAATCTGAATTGGGAGCTGTAAATGAACTTACCTAAATTCTTAATCCCATTTAATATCGAAGATGAAAAAAATATCATCATTGAAAAATTTAAAGAAAGCTACCCTGATTATACTCCCTTAATTGGCGATGATTTCAGCGTTCTAACTTCTGCCTTTTTATTCAGAATGAATCGTTATATCAATTATATTAACTTTACCATCGCTCAAAACTATCTAGAGTTTTCTAGTGGCGAATATTTGGATTCTTTAGTCGCCTTAGCAGGCATTAAAAGATTTGGTGGCACACCCTTTGTAGCTAAAATTAAGATTTCTGTTACTTCTGCTATCACCTTGCCCAAAGGCACTAAATTCAAAGACAATTTAGGGCATAACGCCTATCTAGCCAAAGATGAAGAGATTGAGACTGAAAGCATTGTAGAAATCGAATTAGAAAAAGGACTGAGCCAAGACTATGAAACCACCACTCTAGAAATCCCCAACATCTACATCTCTGAAATTGTTAAGCTTACCCCTTTCACGCAAGAAGCACAAGGCGAGAGTGATACAGAGTTAAAAAAACGCTTCCTCCTCTCTCTTTCTAAACCTTCTACTGCAGGAAATTTAAAGAGTTATCAATACTATTCCGCAATCCCTGAAGTGGCTAAATCTAAAATTATCCATAAAGGTCTAGGACAAATTGAAGTCATCTATCAGGCTAAAACCCCCAATGCTCTTTTAAAACTCCAAGAAAATATTGAAGATAAAATCCCCCTCACTGATAAGCTCAGCTACATTGAAGCCAAAGAAATTAATCTCAATCTTACCATCACGCTAACCCTAAAGAACAACACTAAGAATTCTGAAATTATTCATCTTGTAGATAGCAACGTCAAAGCCTTATTCCAGCCTTTAGAAATCGGCGAGGGCATATCTCAAACTAAAATCATTGCCTCCAGCTTTATGGATGAGTTAATTGAAGATGTAAGTATAGAGGGATTAGAGTCTGTGAGTTCTGATGGGATTTTAATATTAGAGAGTTTAAATATTGTAACCCAAGTTAAAGGGGGAGAAAATGTCTAATCTCCTCCCCACTCACTTCCCCAAATACATTCAAGCTCTTGATTCTGTCCTTTCTGAAATAATGGCAGAAACTTTTGCTTTCAATGGGCTGGTGAGCCAGAATCATTTCTATACCCCAACTCTCTTTAATAAAGACTATATCGCCTCCACATTTGATTTAGATATCTCTTTTTTAGAAAACTCAAAAGCCTTAGAGTATTTAAGTGAGCCAATGACTAAAAAAAGAAATCTAGGCACAAAGAAAGCCGTGCAAAATGCCCTTAACATCTATGGCAACGCACAAATCCAAACCCAAAAAGAAGATATCAGACTAAAGCCTTTTGAATTCTCTTTAATCTTTACCATTGGCAAAGATGGCTTTGATAGCTCTGTATTAGCAAATGCTAGAACTTTAGTTTCAGATGTCAAACCTCTCAGAGATTCTTTAAAGGGAATTGATGTGCGAATTCCCCACACCAACACGCCCATTATTATTAATTCCGCTATCCAGTGGAAAATATAGGAGAAATACGATGACTCAAATCCAAACAGAACTCAATGAAACAACTAAAACAAGACTCTTAGAGCAAATTAAAAATGGCATTACCCAAGCCTTTTTTATCGGAGACTCTTCCATTGATTGGAATGCAGAAGAATATCTGACAGCAAATCCCAATTATGAAGACTTTAAAACCAAAGTCTTTTTAACTCTACCTGTCAGAAGTGCCTACTACGATGAAAATAGCAATCTCTGCTTTGAGATTCTATTAGATTATGAAAGTGTTTATTCAGAATACATCCGAGCCATTGCAATTGGCAATGAGAGTGAGATTTTTACGCTTGCACTCACCCCTAAGATTCAAAAAATCAAAGGTGTGGGAGGCACCTTTGTTTTTAAAACCAACATTACAGGCAATAACGCAACGATGGTCTTTAAAACAGACCACTATATCTCTGAAACCGAACTCAACACCTTAAAAGAATATCTAAGCCACGTGCAAAATGATATCACAAATCAAATCAGTTCTGCACGCACAGAAATTCAAACCGAACTAGAAGCTAAAAAGAGTGAAATTGACACTCAAATTAAAACTCTAAGCGATGAAATCCAACTCACACTTGAACCCTTAAAAGATTTTAAAGAAAAGTTTGAAACCTTAAGAAAGCAAGTGGTGCTAGAGATGGTTGATAATTACTGCAATGAAGAAATCGCACGCCTCACAAAACAAAGAGAAGAAAGAGAGCAAATCGGCAGGAAAGATTATTTTTATAGAAACTCCCTCCCAAATACCCACGTGCCACTGGGGAAAACTCTAAAAGCAAGTGATTATCCCCTGCTTTGGTATTACACAATCAGCACAGCAGGCAATGATGGGGGGCTTACCTTTAGACTTCCTGCCCCTAATCTCTACTCTCAAGGCACAGATAATCCTAAAGAAGTCGGGCAGTTTAGGCAGAGTGGATTGCCCAATATCACGGGAAATATCGGTGTTGATCGGGCACACTCATTGTATGGGGGCGGTGCATTTGAACCTGTCGACCCAAAAAACCACTTTGATGTCGGTAATAGATACTATCAAGACAACTATTATGGAATGCGATTTGATGCCTCCCGCTCTTCTCCTGTCTATGGCAGAAGTGAAGATGTGGATGTGAGTCGCAATCTTTATTTAGAAGGCATTTATGCAGGCAAGCCCTTAGATCCTGAAAAAAAAGAATATTACGAAATGCTCCAAAGAAATTCAAAATATCTCTATGAAGACTTGAAAGCAAAAGAGGCATACGAAGAAACCATCAAAGAAACGGATAAACAAAATGCAATCACTCAAAAACAAATTGAAGAGATTGAAAAAATGATTGTTCTAGAAGGAGAAGTAAAACCTGAAACCCCTGCATTATTAGGCTACCCCTCAAAGCCCTTGTATCGCACACCAAACTTTAAAGGACTTATCTATAAAAAAGGAGCAAACAATGAATGAAAATGACATCATCTCAAAATTAGAAGATTTGAAAAGTATCAAGCAAACCGACATTAACGAAACAACCAAAGCCTTACAGACCTATCAGGCAGGATTAAAACAAGATTTAGTAGATACCTATTCCCAATATTGCCCCACTAAAAAAAGAATCCGCCTTTTAAAAAATCAAAACATCTATCAGGGCATTATGTTTCAAGAAGTGATTGTGGGGGCTAATGATGAGATTATTAAGTATGGGGATATCTTTGTTTCAGGAGGCAATGCCACTACAAGCGGTGCAGGAAGAGTTCCGATTACAGCAGGATTTGCAAGAGTAGCCATCCCCCAAGGCGTAGAGATTATTGATGTGATTGGCGGACACGCCAACTTCTTTGCTCAAGTTAAGGATTCTGCTGATATGTGGGTATGGGGCAATAATTCAGAGGGTTGTTTAGGTGTGGGGCATAACAATGCCGTCCCAATCCCTACTAAAGTTACAATGAGTGCTAAAATCAAACAAATCAGGTCAATGAGCTATCTCTCAGCCAATCAATTCTGCACCATTCTTTTAGAAGATGGGAGCGTATGGAGTTGTGGGAGAAATGCAGAAGGACAACTCGGCATTGGCAATACGATTAATTCCAATCGCTTTGTTAGAGTCTCTGTTTTAGAAGATATTGAAGAGATTTGGAGTGGGAATAACTTTGTGAGTGGGGTCTTTGCTAAAAAAGGCTCTAAAACATATGTTTGGGGATGGAATGGGAATGGGTGCTTGGGCTTAGGTAAAACCAACACCCCCATCTTAGCCCCTGAACTCCACCCGCTAGCCAATATTAATAAAGTTTATCACTACTGCTTAGATTGGAGCGGATGGAAGGGACTAACGTATTTTGAAGCAGGAAATGCCTTTTATCACGCAGGATTTAACGGAGGTAGAGAAAGTGGTCTTGATGGAGGATTAGGCGACAATTTAAGTGCTACTGAAGTCTTTAGTAGTGGTATTAAAGCATCCGATCAGTTTGTCAGTAGTGGCATCTATGGCACAGCCTTACTCTTAAATTCGAATCATAACGTATGGTCTTGGGGTTATGGGCAGTTTGGATTTGGAGAAAATCGCACAGGAAACTCTTTAACTCAAAGCTTATACGCAGGTGTCTCTTTCAAATCCATTCACTGCAAACCCTATAATCAAAACGCCTTTTATGCTCAAGACTTTAACGGCGATCTTTGGAGCTTTGGTTATAACAACTATGCCTTAGGGATTGGCAATGCTACTGATACAAGAGTCTGGACTAAACTACCGACCCCTCCTAATATCATTGATTATGATGTTTGCTCCTACTATGGAACAGAGAGAGTCTTTATTGCCACTGATGGAGAGCGTTTATATGCCTGTGGCGTCACTCTTAGCTGGAATCTCAACTATACCACGAATGTCTTGCAACCCCAAATCTTACCCTTAGGAGAACCCAAATGAAAACTTATAAAACCTACAAAATTCCTTTAGAAAAAATCACAGATGTGCAAGGAGAATTTAAAAGCATTACTTCTGATTCTGAATTTGTCTATATCCAATCTGAAATTGAGTTAAAAGACCCCTTTATGGAAACACAACTGCCGACTCATTATTTGGAATCCATCAAAGAAGCTCTAGATTATGCCAAAATCAAAGCCACCACACAAATGAATCAAGCTTGTGACAAGCACTTAGAGAAACTAACTTCAAATGCACTAGGCACTCCCCATATCTATGATATGGCTCAAGAAGATCAAATCAATCTGATGGGATTAGTCTTAGCAGGCATTGATTCTTTTTTCAGATGTGCCCCAATTGATGATCCTTTCAATAAACAAAACATTCCCCATACAAAAGTTCAACTAAAAAAACTCTATGCTGATGCCTTAGAGTATAAGGCAAAAATGCTTTTTAAATGTGGGGAACTCAAAGAAGCAATCAATCAAGCACAAACACTCCAAGCACTCCAAGCCATTGATTGGATAGATGAGAAAGAGAGTGAAGACAAAGAGAAAGCAGAAGATATTAGAGATAAAGAAGGAATTCAAACTCAAGAAATAACACCCTCACAAAATAATCAGAACAATGAAAATTCCAATCAAGAAAAAACTCAAGATGTTATTGAGGGAATCAAAGATGATGAGGAAATAACAAAACAAACAACATTACAAAAGGAGAGAAAATGAGTTTTTGGGAGAATATGAAATTCTATATTTTTTTAGCAACCATTGGGGCATTAGTAGGAGTTCTTTATGTGTTAAGAACCATCCAAGAAGAACACATTGATACAAAATCTAAAGCCTTACAATTCATCATCTATGGTGTGGGATCTTCGATGTTAGTGACTTGGATTGGTTATGAGATTGCCCATACCTATTATGGTCTGCCTGATTCCTTATCTTGTGCGATTGGGGGAGGATTAGGGTTTATTGGAGCAGAGACCATCTCAAGACTTTTAATCAAACTCTTTAAGAAGAAAACAGGCATTGGAGATGAGAAATGAAAACAAATCATCTCTTAAAAACAGAAAAGAAAATCAAAAAAGAGAGTTTAACAATGAATAATGAAATATCACAAACCAAAAAAGAAACAAACAATCCAAGCCCAATCAGTGAGGAAGTATTAGAAATGATTAAAAAACACGAAGGCTACAGGGGGCAAGTCTATTTAGACACTGCAAGCATTGAAACAATCGGCTATGGTAGAAACTTAAAACAATACCCCCTCAGTGAAGAAGAGCAAAGAAACATCAAATTAAACTTTGGTGTTTATGGAAAAAAAGAAGCACAGGAGTGGTTAAAGAATCATTTAGAGGAACTTTATAATGAACTCTATCAATACAGATGGTTTAAAAATCTTGATGCCACAAGGCAGAGTATTATTCTTGATATGGCTTATAACTTAGGCATTCCAAGACTCTTACTCTTTAAAAAAATGATTTTAGCTCTTAATTCCAAAGACTATAGCAATGCTTCGCGCGAAATGTTAAATTCTTCTTGGGCAATGCAGGTGAAAGACAGAGCAAAAAGACTCTCCCAACTCATGCAAGAACACAAAGAAACCATAGAGGGCATTGAGGTACAAAATGCTTAATCAACAGATTCTGCTTTGGTGTGGTGCTTTATTAATTTCTTTGGTGCTAACAGGGTTTTTAGGAGTTAAATACTATATCCATCAAAAGATTCAAGCAGGTATAGAGAGTGGGATTGCTACCTATATCCTCCAAACTCAAAATCAAGCCATCAGGCTCAAAGAACTCCAAACTAAAGAGTATCAAGAAGAAGATCCAAAGATAAAAGAAAAAATCATTACAAAATATCAAGTCATTCAAGAAAAAGACTTGAGTTGTGAGAATCAATTAAAGGAGATAAAGAATGCATTGGAGCTTTTTTATAATCCTAACTCTAATGTTCATCCTTAGTGGATGCACAGGAATGGTTAAAACAAAATACCAACAGGTATTCATCCCTTCCCCTTGTGAGATAAAAGAGAGGGAAAAACCCCAACGAAGCGGGGATATTATCAAGGATTTAAAGGCGGTTCTGATTTATTCAGAACTCATTAAAAAAGATTTGGATTTTTGCAGGGGAGGAAAGTGAAAGTGATGGGGATAAAAAAACCTCCCCTGAGGTAGTGAAGCTCAAGGGAGGTAACAAGGTAGGCGACAATCATTTGGGCTTGAGTTTTAAGAAATTCCTAATCTCTTCCCGAAATACCGCGACAAAAATCGCAATGATCGTAAAAATGATATTTGAGTCCATCTTTGTGGTCTCCTTTCGACGAATTTCCGCCCCTAACCCGCCAAAAAGCAAACCAAAAAAAAACCCGACTCCAAAAAAATTGGAATCGGGTTCAACCCGTCGAAAGGTTACCTTGTTTAACTTTGTCCAGCCCGCACTAAGAACTAGACGAGGGCATTATAAATCTTTTGACAAAACAAGTCAATAAAATAAATCAAAGGAGAAAAAATGAGTTCCAAATACGGCATTAACATTGAGATTTACAATCAAGCAACTAAAGCTTATGCAATCAACAACACAAGAACCCTAGCTATCGTAGGCGATGATGCTAACACTGAAAATGTGGGAGTTAAATACTATCCAAGCATTGATGAAGCCATTAAAGCAGTGGGTGATGGGAGCATTCAAGACACTCTAAAAGATTTAGAGGCAACAGGCATTAACACCACTTTGATTATCTCAAGCTTTGTTAAAGACACTACAGGAGTAGATGAAACTGAAAAACAAAAAAAAGATATTGTAAAAGCTATTGAAGCAATAGAAGCACTCTTAGGCGCAGAACAAACAACTGGATTGAAACCTAAGTTTATTCTTTCTTCTCTTTATAATAATGACAAAGGGGTATGGGAGAAATTAAAAATCATCGGTGATAAACTAGGAGCTATCTATACCATAGAAGTGAATGAAACCAAAGAAGAAAAAATCAATGAATGCATCAAAGATTTTAGTGCAAAACGAGCCATCATCACTTATCAAAAGGTGCAAAGATTAGATAAGACAATCCGACCTTTAGGAAATTTCATTATCGCAGGGTACATTAAAGTGATGAATCAATCTGAATACGGATTCGCACAAACTTTCTCAAATCGAATTCTTGATGGCATCATTGGCATTGTGGATAAGGTAGAGTTTATCAGTGGAGAAGATTGTATGGCTGATAGATTAAGAGGGAAAGGCATCACTCTAGCCATCGCCGATAATGGATTAAGAAGCTGGGGAGGAGAAACAACAGATTCTGATTTTACTTCCATCCATTCAGTTGTTATCTTTGACACCATTATGGAATCAATTGCTACTTCTCAAAAAGAAGCCATTGATAAACAGATTTCAGACACTCTTAAAAAAGTGGTTGATGATTTAGAAGCCTTTTACAGGAGATTAGTGGGCAATAACATCATTATTGGATTTGAAGTCTCTGTGCCTGAGAGTCTAAACACTAATGAGAGTATCGCTCAAGGCAAAATCTATATCGGACACAAAGCCCAAGAAACTCCATTAATGAAAAACATCACAAATAAAATCTATAAAGTGGATTCTTATGGGGCAGAGTTGATTAAGGAATTAAATTAAGGAATAAAGGCGGATTTTTAGAATCCCAATTAAAATAAATAAAAAAGGAGCATATGATGGCATTAGCACTCAACCCTCAAGCATTCACAGGAGGCAATGTATTTCTACACGGAATCGGACTATTAGGCATTCTAAAAGGATTCGAACAACCAAAAATAGAACACGAAGTGATTGAACAAAGTGGAGCAATTGGCAAATTTGAACAAGTCTTACCCACTCTTAAAGCACTCAGTTCAAAATTAACAATCAGTGGGGTGAATCCCACAATATTTAATGCAATGAATCTAAGTCTTCCCCTAATGCTCTACGTTAAACAAAACCTTAGCAGTATGGAGAACTTTATAAGGAAAGAATCTCAAATCATTGCAACACTGCAAGGAAGTGCGAAAATCTTAGAGTTACCTAATTTTGAAATGAATAAAGAAGCAGAACTCACTTTAGAGATAGCTGTTTATATGTTTAGTTATCAAATCAATAAAGTCCCTGTGATTGTTTATGATGTGATAAATAATGTATTTGCAGTCAATGGAGTGGATCAATTCTTAGAGATTAGAAAGAATATCAGCTAAGGAATGAGGGTTATACCCTCCATTAAAAAAAGAAACAAAAGGATACAAAATGACAGAAACCGATATCAAAACCTTCACCCTTAAAAACGGCAAAGAAATCACACTCAAAGAACCCACCATCTTACAACTTGAATCCGCACAAAAGAAAAGCAAAGATGAACTCACCATTGCTAAACATCTTTTAGTAGATATGAGCGAGGGAGATTTAACGATTGATTCCATTAATCAAATGGGAGTGAGAGAGTTTAAAAGACTCTTAGAATGTGTGAAAGAATTTATGGGATTTGACCCAAAGGACTAAGAGAAGGCATAGCCATTATCGGTTATGCCTTGCATTTTAGTTTAATGGATATTAAAAATATGGAATGGAGTGAATTTGAAGACTATATTAGGATTGCTAAAAAGATTTTGGAGGCAAGGGGTGGGGTTATTGGTCGTCTCTAATCTTGATAAAACAACTGGAAAAATCATTGTCAATAAAAGGCTCATCATATGCATACCAACCATCAATTATTGCAACATACAAAAAACCACAGACAACAAAGACAAAGATCAAATAAAAAATCTCTATCGCAAGTCCCGTCCCAGTAATTTTTGCACCAATATTGCCATCAAAAATAGACACAACCATTCCTACAATGAAAACAGAGATAGGGAAAACGATAGCACACCACATCAAAAAATTATGTATTTTAATAAAAATTCTTTTCATAATACCCATATCCCAATTCATTTTTATTCCATTCTAACTGCTCATTGTAAAAAAATCAAGAGAAAATGGAATAAAAATCAATTGGATTTAAAAACTCAATTAAAAGATTTATTACATTCAATCTTTAATCCACATTACTCACATTACTATAAAGGAATCCTATGAATTCAGAAATCATATTAGACATTAAAGCCAATCTTGATGATCTCAATAAATCCATCAGTAGAGTTGCTAAAGCTACAAAGTTGGATTTGGGTCTCAACCTTAAAAAATCCATTGAAGAAGCCACTAAAGGATTAAAGCTGGGGTTAAAAAACAATATGCCCACAAATGAAATTAATGAACTTAAATCTAAACTAAGACAGGCAACTAAAATGGAGCTGGATTTAAAACTAGATAAAGCCACCAATCAATTAAAAAATCTTATCCCGCAAGCCATTGGCACTTATATGGCTTTCAAAGGTCTCATCTCTAAACCAGTCTCTGCTTCATTAGATTTTAATACTGCCATCAATGAAATCAATAAATTTTCTAACTTTTCTCATAAAGAATTAGAGGGCTTTAAAAAAGATATGTTTGGTTTGGGCAAAAGCAATGGAATGGATTTAAAAGATATTCTAAAGATGGGAGAACTCTCTGCACAACTCGGAGTGGCTAAAAATGACTTAAAAGATTTCACTCAAAATGCCATCAATCTTAAAATCGGATTAGGTATGACGCAAGATGAAGCAGTCAATCTCAGCAGTGGCATATCAAAAGCTTTTAACCTAAATATTAAAGATTTAAATATTTTTGGTGATGAGGTTACCCAAATGGCTCAATCTACAGGGCAATCAGCTAAAAAAATACTAGAAATTACCAAAGCAACATCAGCAGGAGCAAAAGCATTTGGACTCTCCGCTAAAGAAACTTCAGCACTATCGACTGCTTTTTTATCAGTAGGACTAGATAGTTCAGAGGCAAGTTCAAGCATTAATAAATTCTTTACAGAACTCAATAATATTGATAATGCAAGTGAAGGATTTAAACAATCTTTAGAGAAGATGGGATTAGATGCTGAGATCTTAAAAGAAGATATACAAAGTAATCCCCAAGAAGCCATTAAAGATTTACTCAATTCAATGAATGGTTTAGATGATGAAGAAAGATTTGGAGTTATCTCTGAAATCTTTGGTAAAAAGATGGCAAACAATATCAATTCTGCTAAAGATGGAGTCAAAGCTTTTGAAAAAGCATTAGAATCAAGTAAAGATAGCACAGGGGCATTGCAAAAAGCAGTGGATAGAGCTGCAGGGGATGGATTTGGGGATTCAATCTTTATGTTAGATGCAGCTTGGACAGAACTTAAAGCAACGATTGGAGATATATTTATCCCTACGCTCAAAAGTATGTTTGATATTTTTAGAGAGGGATTGTCTTGGTTGTCTGAGACGATTAAAAATAGTCCTGTAACAGAATTTTTTATTAAGTGGGGAGTTGGAGGATTAATAGCGGCTAAATCAATCGGATTGCTAATAGTCGGTTGGCGTGCCTTCGGGACATTGATTTTTTACCCCTTTCAACGATTTTACAGCGGATTAAAACTATTAATGCTCGGAACAACAAAAGCCACCATCAAAAACACAATATTTAATAATTCACTTTTAACAACACGATCGCGACTTGACCTCTTAAACACCCGCGTTAAAACAGGCACAAGGTCTATATTTGGGTTCTTGGGTTCATTAATGACAGGAAAGCTAAATATCTTTAGCAAAGGATTAAGCCTTTTAAAAATCTCTTTTATATCCTTTGGAAATGTCTTAAAAATAATTGGAGCAGGCATTCGTTTTTTTAGTTTGACTTTATTGACCTCTCCAATCGGTTGGATTGGCTTAGCTTTAGCAGGGGTTGCCCTATTAATTTATAAATTTTGGAAACCGATTAAAGCTTTTTTTATCGGTCTGTTTGATGGAATGAAAGGAGCGATAGAACCTCTTAAAGCAACTTTTTTAACCCTGTGGAACTCCATTAAAACTGCTTTTGCACCTTTAGCCCCTCTATTCTCTAAACTATTCTCTCAAGCAGATCAAACCAATGAAGAATTTGGAGAGGTTGCAAGTATGGGAAAAATCATTGGCGAGATATTTGGTTGGGTTTTAAAAGCAATGCTAATGCCCTTTGAACTATTAATCAAAGGAATTTCACTCGCAATAGAGGGGATTGGTAAATTAACCAATTGGTTTAGTAACTCTGCAATTGGCAAATGGCTATTAGGCGATGATAAAGAAGTTAAAGCCAATCTCAATCAAAATAAAACAAACTCTATCACTTATCAAGGCTTAATTGATGAAACTCTAGCTAAACGCAATGAAAACCAACAAAAGATGCTTTCTCAAATTGCCAATAATGACAATTCTAGACAAATCAATGATTATAAAAACATCACCATTCATACCAATGCACAACCCCAAGCCATCGCACAAGCCATTAACGACTACAGCTATGATGATGACTTTTAAAAAAGAAACAATCATAAGCAAGAACTAAGGAGAAAGAATGCTAAACCTATTCAATAAACCCTATGAAAATGAAAGAAAGAAATTAGAAGAAGAACTTGAAATTCAAAAACAAAAACAAAAGGAATTAGAGAACCAACCCATTGAAGAACCTAAAGATCCTTTTAAAAAATACAAAGATGTTCAAACTAAAGACACTCTCATTAAAATAGACAAATTCCTTTTCCGTGTCTCTCAAAATATTGAAACCATTAGCACAGAATTAGGCATCGGCATTAAAAAGATTGAGACCATTAAACGTCCTATCTATCAAAAGATAGGGGGCAATGAAGAAACAATCAGCATTAATGCCATTATCTTAGCTCACGATTTAAAAGATTATGAGGGTTTTAAAGAACTCATTAAAAAAGCCAAACCCCTTAAACTCACTATATTGAATCAATCCCATAAAAAGATTTTGATTCAAAGGCTAAGTGAATCTAAAAAGCATTGGGTGCTGACTAAAGAAAGAAGTGTTACTTATTATACGAAAGAATTAGGAATTGAGGGGGTGATATTATGAGTAGCAACCTAAACAAAGCCCTATCCCGCCATCTCTCTAAAGCCATCAATAAAACAGCTTCTAAGATTGCAAGAGAACAAGCCAAGTTAATTAAGAAAGAAATGGATATTGAATTAAAAAAAATTAGAAAAATGATTTTTTATAAGAAAGCAAATCCAAACAATCTCAAAGTTTCCCTTAGAGCAATGGATACCCATATTTCTATCAAACACTTTAAAAAAACAAATGTGATGAATGGAAAAAAAATAATTGGAGTCAATGTCAAACCCAAAGCTGGTAAAGGCAATGTATTTCTAAAAGGGCATTTCATTGCAAAAAGCAAAACCACAGGAGGAGAATTCATTGCAATTAGAGGGAATTCTAAACACGAACAAAGTCCATTATTCACTTATAAACCCTCTAAGAAGAGTTATCCTAACTTTAAGGGAGAAGAACAAAAGCTTTATTATCCTTTATCTTTGAATTCTTTTTCAAAGGTTGCTAAGAGCCAAGCAAAGGAATTAGAAAATAAAGTGAGGGAAGAGTTTTTAAAGAATTTGGAGTTATGATTTTAAGGCATTTAACGATAATTACTATTTTTCTTTAATTTCATAATCCTTTATATATTCTTCAAGGATTTTTCTTATATGAAGTGCCAAGGGTCTATATTC
Source organism: Helicobacter sp. 12S02232-10 (assembly GCF_002272895.1). Lineage (NCBI taxonomy): Bacteria > Pseudomonadati > Campylobacterota > Epsilonproteobacteria > Campylobacterales > Helicobacteraceae > Helicobacter > Helicobacter sp. 12S02232-10. The sequence goes on along the minus strand of NZ_MLAQ01000003.1, from coordinate 127,886 downwards.
TATTTCTGCTATTTTGGCTAATTTTTGTTTCGTATCCTCATCAAGTCGGATAGAAATGATTTCTGTTTGTTTTTTTTCTTTTTCACCCATAAATATTCCTTAATAGATTTTCAATGTATTTTATCATAAAAAAATACAATTAATAGAATACTTGACAATACAAAAAAATACAATTATAATATCAATGTAATTTAAAAATTACAAAACATTACAGGGAGTTGAAATGAACAAGGATTGTTTCATAAATGGAATAACAGTGAAGTTTGAAGTAGTAGATACTGCAATATATACTACTTCATTAGACATAGCTAAAGTCTTTAAAAAAAGACACGACAATATTATAGCACAAATTAGGGCATTGCCACAAGATAATTTCACTGCCCTTAATTTTAAGGAGACCTACAGAGAGACCAAAATAAGGGGATTTGATAAAATAGCAGGAAAAATAAGAAAAGATAAATACTACAACATCACCCGAGATGGATTCTCTTTATTAGTAATGGGATTCACAGGAATTAAAGCCTATCAATGGAAAATCGCTTTTATTAATGCATTTAATCAAATGGAAAATGCCTTAAGAGAACAATCAAAGTCTAATCAGTCTATAAAAGATTTCTGCAAAGGCATTCAAGAAGAATATGATTTATTCTATTATTTGGTAAAACACCATTCCAACCTTGCATTTATTGAAAAATGTAATAAAAAACTATTAAAGATCAAGGAGTTTGAAGATCGTTACTGTAGAGGTATTTAGCCAAAAAAAACCCGACCCCATAAAGGAATCGGGCTTATACCAATTGTAAGGCACTTTATTTTTTAAATCGTCCAACCCCGTCAAAGATTAGACAAAACCATTTTATTATAAAATCTAAAACAAATCAAGGAGTTCCAATGAATCTCACTACCTACACAGCCACACAGGGCGAAAGACTAGACACTATCTTTTTTAAACTCTATGGCAACACTTTCAATCAAAAAGCTTATGATGATTTCTTAATGCAAAACTACAAACTCTTAAACAAAGACCTTTTAGATGGAGGCGATGCAGTAATCATTGACCTTAATGCAATCGAGCAATCAAATAATCAAACCAATAATAATGAAGATGTAGAGGGACTTTATGGCATCCAACTATAACAATCATCAATTCAAAATCACTTTAAATGATAAAGACATTAGCCATCTAGTAACTAGTATTAGCTATGAAGACTTTGAGAGTGATAAAAGCGATACTCTTAAAATCAAACTCTTCCCTTCCATCAAACCTAATCTCAAAGACAAGATAAAATTTTTTATTGATAACCATTTAATGGGAAGTTTCTATATCGCTTCAATAGAATACACCTATAAAACAAGTTATGAAATAGAATGTGCTTCTATTGATTTTACTTCCAATCTAAGAACTAAAAAAAATCGAAGCTTTGACAAACTCAGCTATCAACAAATCTTAGAATCCATTGCAAAAGAAAACAACCTCACTCCAAAGATTGATTTTAACAGAATGGATGAGATTGTCCATATCAATCAAATCAATCAAAGTGATAGTTCTTTACTCTTTCATATTGCTAAAGAACTCAATCTCACTCAAAGCATTAAGAATGATACCCTCATCTTTTTAGAAAAGAACTCCAATAAAAAACCTACAATCACAATGAATGCTGATGATTGTATATCTGTAAAACTGGAATCTTATTCAAAACTCTTCTATAAAAGCGTTGAGGTTACTTATCAAAACACAGAAACCAATGCATTAAAAACGATCCGAATCGGACAGGAAGAACCAACCCTAAAACGTTCCATTCATTCAAAAACTGATGATGAGGCTTATAAGAGAGCAGAAGGCTATTATAAAAGTATCCAATCTGATAAGAGAAAAGGCAGTATTGAATCCATCGGAAGAATTATCTATGCAGGCACAATTTTAAAACTGGGTGGTGATGAAGAGATAAGCGGGGAATATGTGATTAAAAAGATTAGTCATAGTATTGATAGCAGTGGGTGGAGAATGAGTGTGGAGTTCGGGGGATAATTAAATTTAAAGTTTTTATTGTTTTTTGATGATAAATGCTATATACTCTCATCGTTTAACTGATAAACAAGGGTTTTTTTGAAAGAGAAAGCATTCAGAAATTTAAGAATAGCCGATATATTAGATAGGCGAGAGTTTGATGAGTTGAAAGATTTTTCAAGAGAACATTTATGCTCTGTTATTGTAAATCGCCTATATTATGGAGTGTTTTTATTAGCTAAAAGCATTTTGATTGAAAAAGGCTATATAGAAATGGAAGATAGACTCACTCATAGCACTAATCAGCATAACGGGTTATGGTTTAAACTGAATGAGTTATTTCCGAAATTTAGGAACGATATCATAATGATTAGCGATTTGAGGGGAAAACGCAATCAATTGGACTACCAAGAAGATACTTCCGATTGTTTAAGACTATTAGAGTCTTCTATTCTTCAAGCGAAGTATCTGGAAGAATCGTTAAAGGAATTAAAATGAAAACTATTTCAAAACATTTAGATTTTTTTAAAAAAATAAGTCCAATCATAAAAATTAGTTGCCCTTTAAGAAATTTAAGAGTAATACCTGAATATGATGTAAAAGCAGTCAAAGATTTTGCAAAAAGACTAAAAGAACTTGGCGAGGATATTGAATGTGATTTTTTTGAATCTCAAGATATGTATATTATATACATACAAAATGATAAATTCTTAAAACATAGCAAGGCTATTAATAAAATCAGTGCCGAGAATTATAAGAATTATCCAAAAGCTACAATGCCTATTTTATGTTCTTGCTCCGATTTCAGATCGCCGAGCGATAAAAAAAATTATTTTTTAGAATTTGAAATTAACAACAACTATTATATTGATGATAATAGTATGGAATACAAGGCTATGCCTCTTAAAATTCAACTTCATTATCAAAATTTTGGTAAAAAAATCAAAAACCCAAAATTTATGACTATAGGGGGGTAAATGGAAGAAAAAGAACCCTATTTATCATTCATAAACCCAGAGGAATGCGAGCTTGCTGGAATCCAACTCAATGCCATTTCTTTTAGCACAAAAGAAATTATGGGCGTAGATCTAAAAAACTTCTCTCCAAAGCCAAAAACATCTATAGGATTTAGGATTTCAAAATTCTCAAAAAAAGAAGATAAATGCTCGGTTGTTATTATTTTTGCATTGCGATTTGAAGACCCAGCCACAAAAAAAGGAATGAGTATAAATACAGAAGTAATGTCTATTATTGAGACTAAAGGAGAAATAGAGGATGACCATTTAAGATTGGCAACGATATCAAGCTATTATTATATTCAACCAGTTTTTACTCAAATATTAGCAATGGGTGGAATAATAGGATTCATTTTGCCTTTTCTTGATGTATCTAAAATAAAAAAAGAACTTTTATCTTTAAACAATATTGATTCAAAATAATGAGTGACAGAATTGAATATTATTAGAATAATAATTGCGTTTATTATTGCCTTTGCCTCACTATCTTCTACGCCCATTCCCATCCATACAACAGACAAAATCTATTCTCACTACAAACTACACTCTCATTTCTCAAAATACTTCACAAAACAAAACTGCGACATCATCTTAGATAAATTCTATTATTTAAACTGCTATAGCTACAAGCACAAAGGCACCAAAGCAGTTGCCTACCATCTTGAAGCTAAAATCCTTGCAATGGGACCTGCGGGCAAACGCCCTGCCTTTAAACCTGATATGCAAGTCCCTGCCCCCTATAGAACTAAAACTCAAGACTACACCCATAGCGGTTATGACAGAGGGCATACCCTATCCAATCAATCAATGAATGCCACAATAGAAGCTCAAGCCTCTACTTTTTTAATGAGTAACATCACACCACAAAATCCACAGATTAATCAAAGAGTTTGGAGAAAGGCAGAAGATAGAGAAAGGGCAATAGCAAAATTAAAAGGAAGCGCTGAGGTTTTAAATATTATTATTTATCCCAAAGACAAAGAAAAAACGGAATTTATTAAAAATGAGATCGCAATTCCTGTGGGTTATGTAAAGGTGATTGAATCTAAAGATATTCAAGAATGCTATGAGTATCCCAATCATAAAGTCGATGATGAAAGTTTGGAGAGTTATCAAGTGGATTGTAGGGGGTGGGTTAGTCCTCACTAAGATCATCATTTTTTAGTTTTTCTTCAAATTGTTTTTGTATTTGATCTATTTCCTGTTGACTTAATTTTCTAACCCTAAAATCATCCTTATCAAATGTCGTATATCCTGTTTTTTTCGATATATTCTTTATTAATCCACTAGCAATAAAATAGCCAATCTTATTGTCATAGTTACCTTCAAATATGATACTAATTACAATGTTATCATCAATAAAGTCATATTGTGATGCTACATAGTAAAAACTATTATTCATAATATTATTTTGTATTTCTGTATTTAAGTGCTTAAAGTTACCCCATAAAAATGGAAATGATTTTTTTTCTTGATATTTTTCTTTAAATATTATTTTATTTTTAAAAAATTCATTGTAACAATTTTTTAGATTATGTTTATATCCTATATTATTGAAAATGTTCCCTGTTACGCAGTTCCGTAATGCAACACGATAAATTTTAAGGTCATTTTTATCAATGGATTCTCTTAAAATTCTATAGTTATAAGCTAGCGCTTTGCCTAATTTAGCAGCATCTCCTGTTTTAAAAAATTCTGCTTTTAGATTTTCAAAATATTCCCTAGGATAATTTTTTTGAGAAATTATTATATCAGGATTGATACTAACTTTAAAAATTTCATTTTTTTTAATGTTATTTTCAATAAGATTCCATAGTCCAGATATTATAAGGCAAATAAAAAATATATTACGAAAATTTTTATAAATTCTGCCTCTAGGCGATTCCCTTTTTTTTAAACTTGAAAAAATCCAATAAACTACAAAACCAGCCATATATAATCCAAGAATTGTTTTTAAAGCTTCTATCATTTAGAATACTCTCCTATGATATTTATAGTTTTTAATATTATACATAAAATTTACAGATATCAAATACTATTTTTTATTCATTTTTTCTTCAAATTCCTTATATTTTAAAAGTTTTTCTTTTAAATCCATTTTCATTTTTGGAGTAGCGTAAGTTCTTAAAAGATCTATGAGTTCCTGCATTTCACTATCAATTGGATGCATCATATGATTAATATTATTTCTATCACCTTTAATTTGAACGACATTACTCCCAATTGAAATCAGGGAAGATTCATTTTGAGATAATAATAATGTTAATTTTGCTATAGGCTCTGTTATTTCTTCCTCTCCTTTTTTTTCAAGCCTATAAATTTGAATCAAAGAAAGTCCCAACAGATCTCCCCATTTTTTTTGAGTTAATCCCAATTTTTCTCTAATAGCCTTGAATTCATTCCCATTCATAAAAATATCCTTTAAAATTTAATCATAGTTAAGCAATCCTTATTCCTAAAATATTTTATACAATATGAATAATATTGATTGACTTATTATTATTCATATTGTATAATACTATCATAAAACCCCCAAAAGGTTTTAAATCCAAGAAAGGAGATACGATGAAAGCTTTAAAAATGATTGTAACTTTACTCGAAATCATTTATTTAGCCCTTAGTATTTATAAACTACTAAGCGGTTAGCCCCTAAAGGGGTGAGAAGGAGGGGTGATACCCATAAGGTGGCAAGCTTTCAATCGTATCGACTTAATTATATCAAAATGCAAGGAGCATTAAAATGGAAAATATCATATTAGCAATTATCATCATCTTATTAACCATCTATATCTTTCTCTTAGAAAGAAAACTCAATAAGGGAATAGAGAATCTTAATGATGAGGTGAAGTTTCACGGGCATGAGATTTATGCAATCAAATACGAAATCGACCAATTCAAATCAAAACAATCAAAAATGAAAGAAGATATCAACGATATTGAAAAATTAATTCATCAAATTGGTGATAGATCTAAAAAGTCTTTAGATTTAATCCAAAATGCCCAATCAACAGGAGAAACAAAATGACAATTACAATTTCTTATAAAAAAGGAAACGAATTCAGACTAAAAAAATGGGAGGCAAATAGCTACACAGAACTATTTGAGAAAGAATTTACGGAAGCAGGATATTTAAAAACATTTGAAGAATTTTATCAAGAAATTCTAGAAGAAATCGAAGATGAAATCGATGGCTTATTTAAAACTAGAACAGAACGCAGTCTTTTTATGCAATTATCTGAAACCAAAAAAAGAGAAATTGTTAGGGAACCATTTAATATAGATACTACAGATAACGTTGTCTTTAATAGGAAATATGGATTCCCTAAAGGTCTCATTGCACCACAAGAAGCACTAAAAGACAGAGAGAGTTTATGCAAGTGGTTTATTAGAGAGAAGTTATCAAAAAATCTATCTAAGTATTCCGATTATAGCCATTATTCTGTTACAGAATCCCAAGAGAATTAAAATAAAATAAAGGAGTTAAAATGAAACAAGAAGAAATTAATCAAGAAATCAAAAGATTAGAAGAAAGAACAAAGGATAGAACATTTGGGTTAGTAGAGACTTTTAGTGATGAGACCTATGAGGCATTAATTAATTTTAAGATTTCTAAAATAAAAGCTCAAATGAATGTTTTAGAAGAAGCCTATAAAAGTCTATTAGATGCTATGGAAAACGCAGACTCATTTTATAAAAGACCATTGACTGCAAAAGAAAAATATCAACTGGTTAGCGGTTATTTTACTAAGTGTGAAATTATATCTTAGCAGATACTTGGGGATTCCAATAAAATAAATTAAATAAAAGGAGTTTTAATGTTTCGCAAAGAAATACCCGAAGAACTTATAAAATTAAATGAGAGATTTGAAAATGAATTTAATCTTGTAATCTATGAAAAAATCAATCTTTTAAAAAAAGAGATTGATATTTTGAATCTAACAATTGATAGACTCAAGAACTTGGCGAAGTCTGATTTTTCTTACTTTTATAAAAAAGAATCTGTCGAAGCATATTTAAAGCAACTCCAAGAGTGGAGAGATTTGCTGTTACATCCAAGTCTTTAATTGTTTGTAATGCTTTATTTACAATAGTCTCTCGGCATTTGTTTATAAATTCAATTTCTTCTGTTTTTGTAGGGTGTGGTTTCCCTACAAAAATTTTTATAGCCCCATCTAAAATTGCCATATCTCTTTGAGAATCTTTAATATAAATCAAAACAACTGCCCTGATTTCTTTAAGACATTCCATTACAAGGTCTATTCTGCCATAGTTATATTGACCTTCACTGAAATTGTCTATCACCACGCCTAGATGAAAATCAAGCTTTGTATCCGCTTGAATTAATCTTGATACTTGCTCCTTTACAAAAGAGATATTTTTGTCATCAAGTTTTTATCAAGTTGCAAAGAACTTATAACCCATCCTGCAACAACTCCAAAAGCTGTAAATAATGAAACGATTAATGTCACCCAATCCATCTATAATCCTTTGTTTTCCAACACAAAGCAATAAGGGTTCCAAGCTCCATAAAAGAGGCTTAGCCTCCACTCTTTGACTACTACAACAATCACTACTCCTATTATTACTTTTAAACAATACTGCTAAAGGGATTGGGGATTTTATTTATTATTCATATTGAATAATAAATAACTAAATCATCTTGACTTTTTTGATATTCATATTGTATAATTATATATTCAAAATGATGAAAGGAAAAAAATGAAAAAATCAAATGGCATTTATAGTCCTTGCAGAGGAAAAATCGCGGAAGATTTTTTAAATGTTAGAAATATGTGTAAAAAGTTAAAAATTCCAAGAGACAGCTTTTATAAACTTATTGCAAGCTCCAAAAAAAGAAAAAAATTTAAAAACATCAAGCTTAAAGAGCTTATTGATAACGGCTACATCATTTACGTAGGCGATGAGGTCTCTGAATCCAAAGAAGGAGTAGAACAATGAGAGAATTAATCCATATCGTGGTATCCGCCCAAGAAGTCCAAAGCAACCAAAACGATGAGGTATTAGTAGAACTCAAGAATATCATCGCCAAGCAATCTGAATCACTCAAGAGTGTTAATGATTCTTTAGAAATTATGCGTTCCATCGTGAGGAATCTCAAAGAAAGAGTTGCCGTTTTGGAAGATAAGGGGGTGTGAGATGACAGAAACAGAATACAGAAGAATGTTAAAAATTTCAATCACCCAATCATTGATTCAAAAATATGGGGCGATTCTCAGTTTTAAAGAGATGGAGAACGTTATCCCCTTAAGAGAATTTACTATCAGAGACAAAATCACTAAAGGGGCAATAGATTTACCCCGATACACTCAATTAGAAGGCAAACGCGTTTTTTTAGCCAATGATATCGCAGAATGGATGGTTGATAACGACCTCAAATTCCCCAAAGACTAAAAAATATGAAAGACAAAAAATTAAAAGGCTTTCCTATGAAGAAAAATAAACAATTTAATTCCAATCCCCTTCTTATCAAAGGCAAAAAAGCAGATTATAGCCCTAGATGGTTCTTTGAATTTGAAGGCAAAATCTATCAAAAATTCAATTTTGAAAGAGCTTATCAAAGGAATTTTATTTATCCCATTATCGATGACTCAAGAAGATAAGAAGATTTCTTGTTATTTACAAATTTGAAGTCTTAGGCTTGTGGGAATAAAGGAGATTATCAATGAAAATGAAACACTTTAAAAAACAAAACAATCAAACAGAATATTTGCTTTGTAATCTCTATCAAGGGTATATCTCTGAAGAAACATTCATTGTTTGTTTTGTACCTTTAATACAAAAAGATTCTTCTACTTCAATGGAATCTTTTTTAAAACCCACCATTGAAAAAACCCTCAATGAATATCAATTCAAAGATGGAGTATTTGTGATTGAGGTTAAATATAAAAACAATCCTGCCATTTTAATGGAGGTTGTTTTAAACAGGGGCAAGGCAACTCAATTAGTGGCATTGCTATAAGAATAAAGAATAAAAAAATAAATCAATTAAAAAGGAAAGAAATGGAAACTATTAAAAAAGCACTCCAAGAAATGAGCGAAAAACTTTTAGCAATTTCAGAGGATTTTGAACTAATTGAAGATGAAGAGTTTAAAAGAACTCTATTGACAGATTTGATTGTCTGTGTGAATTATATTGAAAAACAAATTCAAAGAAAGGATAGAGAATGACAAAATTTTTTGAAACAAACTATAGAGAATTGTGGAAAAATATGGATATAAATAAAAAATCAGAAGTGCGACTTTTGAGAGAAAAGAGAAAGGAAGCACTAGAACAAAACACTTTATTAGAAATGATTTTGTTTTCTATAGGAATCAACAAAGAACATATCCCATTAAGAGCATTCTATAGCACAAACTTTAAAAAAGATGAGGACGACTTAAAAAAATATGTCAAAAAAACAATTGAAGATTATTTATTAACAACAAAAATCAAGACTGGCGAATTCATTGCTATAGTAAATCTTAATGATGATGATTTTTATGGGTTTTGTTTTAAATATAAAAATCAAAGCATTAAAAAATTTTATCAAATCGAAAAATAAAAATGTCAAAAACACATATTTTTAAAGACTATTTAGGATATTCCTCAGGAATGGATAGTATTAGAATATGTGTGGCGACTGAATCTCTTAACATCTTTTTAAAGAAATTAGGACTTTTTCATAAAAAGAGAAAAACCACAAGAAACAAGCAAATTGATTTCTATGTGAAACAAAAATTTAAAAACTATCAATCTGACAATGAAAAGCATAAATTAGATATCAAATACATCAATCTCAAGCGTGGAGTCAAATCATTATCAAACACAATATTAATTATCAAAAATTCTAAGACTTGCCACGAATATTCAAAAAATAATAAAAAAAGCTATGCATACTTTACAGAGGTTGTCTTTGCAGGATTGCACCAACCCAGCAAGGACATCGAGCCTTTAACACTTAAAATCTTAAAAGCATTTTTAAAAAGATACAAAGTCCATTCTATAGATTTAGCAGTGGATTTTGATTGGGAGAGAAGTGTGAATAACACTAATCGCCCTCTCTTTCAAGAAGCTACAAAACCCTACCAAACAGAAGGGATTAAACCCAATATTAGGAATGAAGGGAGTGGGATGTATCTCAATAATCCTAATCCTGATACAGGGCTTTTAAAAATTCTACTTTATGACAAATATAAAAAACAAACCGAATATCACAAAGAAGCCATTAAAGAAGAGCTAAAGAATTGGAAACGATTAGAGATTACAATCAAGACTAAAACTAGATTCTTTGATTGGATAGAAAAAGATGGAGCAAATGCAGGCATTGATATTATCAATGATATCACGCAAAGATTAGGAGCAAGAGGCGTGATGGGTGTTTCTGTAGAAATGCTAAGCCTGCAAATTCAAAAGCTTAAAGATTTAAGGCGATCAATCAGGTTTAAGGCGTGGGCGAAGGAAGAGGCTATAAACAAGAAGAATCCTAAGATGAGGGTTTAAAACAAAAAGAAAAAATGGAAAATGTTATAATTAATTGAAAAAAGAGAAAGGATAGGAATGGAAAAAATAATTGGTTTTTTAGGACAAATAATCATATTGGGCTTGCAATCTCTGTTTATAGCAATCATTTTGATTGCTTTTGTAGCTTTAATTTTTTTTACATATCAGGGAGCAAAATTCACTATAAAAGAGTTTAAGATTTTTAAAAAAGATGATAAGAAAAAATAAAATATAAATTAATAGGACAATCAGGGATTTGGATCTTGCGACCCATAAACCCCAGTCTTCAGATCTTTTCTTTATCTAAATAACCCAAATTTATAAGTCGGTATTTCATTGCATCGTAAGAAACTCTGAACCGATTTGCCATTCTTTTAATAAATTCTTCTAAACCGATTTCTTCAAAATCAGGACTCTCGGTAAGTTTTCGAGCTTCTTTAGCGATAAACTTAGCAGGCATCAAAAATCTGGCTGCAAAGTCATTAGCCCTTCTTTCCATCGAATTGCTTATCCCATTCCTATAAAGCGTGTTAAAATCATCTTTTATAGGACCTTGATAATTTTCAGGGTTTGGCAAGATATCATTTACAATATGCCCTAATTCGTGTGCTAGAGTGAAGCTTTGCCTGACTTCAGACACAGTATTATTCAGCCATATTTCAGGATAACCTTTTTCAAGATAAACGCACCCATCTAAAGCTAGTTTTTCCCATTCGCGTTTTTCATCAATTTTTATGTTAAATTTATTGCGTAAAATGGTTTTTATATCTATCGGAACATCTTTCATTCCAATCAATTCTATAATCTGTTCGGGAGTTTTATTTATGAGCATTTTTTTCAGTTCATCAAGCTTCATTTTTTTCCCTTTGCTTTTTATGAATCTTTTCTATTATATCGGTATTTCTTATATCATCTGTAAAATTTTCATTATTTGATGTTTTTCTTGAATCTGACGTCAGCTTTTGAATATCGTTCTTAATTTTTTGAATATCGTCCTCAATAAGCCCTATTCTTTCAATATCACTCTCAATTAAACCTAAAAACCTTGATTTAAATTCTTCTTTTTTAATAATCTTCGTAATAAAATGATCTAAAACAGATGAATCTTCTGCAATTTTGTCTAGTGCAGAATCAAAATGTTTCTTGAATTCATCATCTGTTTTTTTAGTGAGCATTTTTTGAAAATAAAATCCGTAGCCACCAACACCTAATGTTACAATTGTAGCAACACCTGTTATGATCGCTATGCAAACTGTCATTGTAGTTAAGATTGCAGAAGTATCCATATATTTCATAACTCCAAACTAGAATAATCAGAATCAAGCAAAAAATATTCCTAATTCTTATCCCACAATCTATCTACCCATTCTTTACCACTATCAGGCATAAGGTGGGAGTAACGCATTGTCATTTGAATATCTTTGTGGTTTAGGAGTTTTTGAATAATCTGTATGGGTGTGCCTTGTATGGCAAGATGGGAAGCAAATGTGTGCCTTAGCGTGTGGATTACGACTTTTTGTTTAGTGGAGGGGTTGTTTTGATTGAAGAGTTGGTTAAAAACTTCACGCAAACGTTCTGTAAGTAAGCGTTTTGATCTTTGAATAACTTTATCATCATCTTGGAGATTATCCCACTTTTTTAAAATCAATTCTATAGTTTCACTATTGAGGTAGCCTTGATATTTGGAAGAGTTTTTAAAATCATTCAAAGCGATTGTTTTAGTTTTTAAATCAATATCCTTTTTTCTAATCTCTAATAAAGTCATCAGCCTTGCACCGGTGCAAAGTGCTAGATTAACGAATAATAAGCACTCATACTCGTTTTTCAATGCCTTTTTAAGCAATAAGATTTCATCTTTTTTTAAAAAACGTTCTCGCTTGTTATCAATATTTAAATTTTTAAAATTATCAATATGCGGATTTTTAATCCCGTATTCTGATTCTGCAAATTTAATGATTTGTTTAACCAACATAATCGCTCTACTAATTGTGGCTGGCGATAGTTTCTCCCTTAATTCTATTTTTAAATCATTGATTTCTTTTTGGGCGATATTTTCTACTTTTTTATCCATTAAAAAATCTATCGATTTAACTGCTCCCTTGTATGTTGATAAAGTCTTTTTTCTCAAATGTGATTTTTGAACTTCTAGAAATCTAGCAACCGCTTCGGAGAATTTAACAGGCTTTCTATCAACATAACTATGCTCTAACTCTATCTTTTTGTTAAAAGCCTTTTTTTCATTCCACCCTTGAAACTTGCTCCCTACTCTTTGTTGATGTTGTTTGCCATCCTTGCTGAATCTCACATAATATGCGATATCACCATTTTTTAATCTATTAATCTTTACACCCTCGTATTTTGTGGTTTCCATCAATATTGACTCCTGTTTTATTTTTTCCTAATTTTTTCCTAATCAACTACTGATTATAAAAGTCTTTAAAATACTCTGTCGTATTATAAACGTATTTTTTAAGAAAAAACAACGATTAAAATTATCGCCTAAAAGCCTCTATATTATGGGTTAAACTGCTTATAAAAGTCTTTAAAATACTCTGTCGTATTATAAACGTATTTTTTAAGAAATGGGGATAAATAGGGATGGTGTCCTCGGCGGGATTTGAACCCACGGCCTTATGATTAGGAATCATACGCTCTATCCTGCTGAGCTACGGGGACAAAAGACAATAAAAAACCGCACTTTAAGCTTTGATACAAGCCCAAAATGCGGTATAAATTATTTTTTTATTTTTGCAACAAGATCTTTAAGACCTTTGCCAGGCTTGAATTTTGGAACCATTTTATCTGCTGTTTTATAAGTTTTAGTACTGCCGGGAACTTTTCCGGATTTACCTTTTTGCAAAACAGTTTCAAATTTTCCAAATCCAACAAGCTCAACGCTTTGTTTTTTTGAAAGAGCTTTTTCTACAGCTGCGGTAAAAGCATTTACTGCATTTTCAGCCTCTTTTTTGGTTGCAAAATCACCTGCATCTTTTACAAAGTCTACAAACTCTGCCTTATTCATAATAAACCTCCATTCATAGGATATTTTGTTTTTATTCAAAACGTGGCTATTCTACATATATTTTGTATTAAAATCAAGTATTTTAGGGGATTTTACAAAACTTTTGTGAATTTTCGAGCTTTTCTTAAGAGATTTTGATATAGAATAGTCTTATCAAAACTTCTAAATAAATCTCTGACAAAGGATTTAAAATGACTTTAAAAATCGCTATTAATGGAACTGGAAGAATTGGACTTTGCACAGCAAGAATCATTGGTTCTAGAGATGATATCGAGCTTGTTGCGCTCAATACAACCGCTGATATTGATACCCTGCTCCATCTCATTCGTTACGACTCTGTTCATAAGCATTATGATGCTCAAAAGATTGATGATACAACACTTCGCATCGGCAAAAGCAAGAGTGTAAAAATTCTTTCTGATAGAGATCCTATAAATCTAGACTTTTCCAAATATGGTGCAAGAGGAGTGATTGAATGTACCGGCAAATTCAATTCCTTAGAAAAATCCTCTCTCCATCTTAAAGATAATATTGAAAAAGTTATCATTTCTGCACCCGCCCAAAATACACCAACATTTGTTTATGGCGTGAATCATACCGCATACAAAGGGGAAAGGGTTATTTCAAACGCCTCTTGCACAACCAATTGTCTTGCCCCCATCATCAAAGTGCTTCATAGCAATTTTGGCTTAGAAAATGCCCTGATGACAACTATTCATAGCTATACCAACGATCAGAATCTTTTAGATGTAAAACATAAAGATATCCGTCGTGCCAGAGCTGCTGCACTCAATATGATCCCTACTACCACTGGTGCAGCAAAAGCTATCGGATTAGTTATGCCTGAACTTGAAGGGAAGCTCAACGGTCTTTCAATTCGTGTGCCTACGCCTGATGTAAGCCTTGTGGATTTAAGTGCAAATCTCGCTCAAAAAGTAACTAAAGACGATTTGAACCAAGCTTTTAAAACTGCTCAAGAAGAGTCAATGAAAGGAATTATTTTTGTCGATGAAGATCAATGCGTTTCTAGTGACTTTATCGGTTCATCTTACAGCGCTGTTTTTGTGCCTGATAAAACTCTTGTCATTGATGAAAAAGCCATCAAAGTGCTTGCTTGGTATGACAACGAGATGGGCTATAGTCACAGACTTGTAGATATGAGCATTTGGGCAATGACCCATTAAAGTCTGACAATGCTAACCTTTAACCAATATTTTGACAAAAATTCTGAACTCAGGCACCTTGCACACCCGACTAAAAAAGCCCTAGATAATGTCTTTGACATCATTTCTTCAGAGCGCAAAAACAAAAAAAGTGGGTATTACGAGCTTCCATTTGAAGAAAAAGCCTTGAAAGACTCTCAAAACTATATTCAAAAAAACCAAGCGCTTCTCAACAATATAAAAAACCTCGTCATCATTGGAATAGGAGGGAGTTCTTTAGGACTCAAAGCAATTGATGGCATCCTTTACCACCTCCCCTCTCGCAAAGATATTGCACTGATTTTTTTAGAACATACTGACCCCATTGAAATTCAAAAATCACTCTTTGGGCTTGAAGTGAAAGATTCTTTATTTGTCATCATTTCCAAATCAGGAACAACGATTGAAACCTCCTCTTTAATGAAATACGTAATCAAACGCTACAATCTTTTGAATTCAGCCCAAAGTAAAGCACATCTAATCTTTATCACCGATGAAGATTCTCCTTTATATTTTTTGGCAAAAGAATACAAAATAACCGTTCTCACCATAGCCAAAAATATCGGAGGGAGATTTTCGATTCTAAGCACTGTAGGGATTTTTCCCTTGACTCTTTTGGGTTATGACACTAAAGAATTCCTTAAAGGAGCAGCAGAATTTGAAAAAAGATTTTTTGAACGCAAGGAAGAACATCTGCTAAAAAAAGCAATTTTCCTAGCAAAAAATCGCGACCGATTTCCTATCAATATTCTTTTTTCCTATTCAAGTGCCTTTAGGGATTTTAACTCTTGGTATGTGCAACTTTGGGGGGAATCTTTAGGAAAGCTTGATATTTATGGCAAAAAAGTCGGCCTGACACCCATTGGATTAATCGGAAGTATTGATCAACACTCTTTCTTGCAACTCATTACTCAAGGCTTGATGGATAAAACCATAACCTTTATCAGTCTCAATCGCGCTAAATATACCGAACCTAAAATCCCCGATCTTAAGCTTAAATACTTAGAATCCACAGATTTTGTCAATGGTACCTCTTTTGCCAAACTGCTCAATCTCCAGCAAATTGCAACAATGGAAACAATACAAAACGAGGGTATTCCTACTGATCATATTGAAATTGATGAACTTTGCGAAACAAGTGCAGGAAGACTCATTATTTATTTTGAGCTTTTAACCTCTTGTGTGGGAGGGATTTTTAACATCAATTCCTACGATCAGCCTGGCGTGGAGTTTGGAAAAATTCGTTTGCGAGAAATGTTTTAATTTCCATCTCGATGCAGAGATGCCAAACGATTATAGTTTTATAATTTTGATTCGTTTTCACCGACACGACTTAATAAATCTCAAAGCTTAAGAATATTTTGGCTGAATACAAGCTTGGTTTTGATAAAATCATACATTATAAAAAGCCATTGCGCCATTAATCCAAATTACAGGGATAACAAGGTATTTTAACCTGATTCCCCGCAATGATTGAATAAGTTTAAGGAGCAAATTATGTTACAAGTGGCAAGTATTACCTTAATGCAACAAACAAAAAGCATTCGAGATGTCAATATTACTGGCAAAAAAATCCTTATTCGGGTAGATTTCAATGTCCCGATGGATAAAGATTTTAATATCTCTGATGATACACGTATCCGAGAGGCACTTCCAACCATCAACTATTGTATCGATAACAATCCTCAATCCATTATTTTGGTAAGCCATCTAGGACGTCCTAAGGAAAAAAATCTTGAATTTTCACTCAAACATATCCTCAAGCGACTTGAAAGGCTTTTGGATAAAAATGTCGCGTTTGCAGACAGCATTGAATCAGCGCATGTACTCCAAAATACATTGCCTAAGGGTGGGGTTATTCTTCTTGAAAATATTCGTTTTTATGAAGGTGAAGAAAAAAATTCCAAAGAACTCAGTCAAGATCTTGCAAACCTGTGCGATATCTATGTAAATGATGCTTTTGGAACAAGTCATCGTGCTCATTCAAGCACCTATGGGGTAGCCGAATTTACCAAAGAAAGAGTAGCAGGACTTTTGCTTAAAAAAGAAATTGATTCTTTTGCCAAAGCTTTAGCTAACCCTCTAAAACCTGTTTTGCTTATCGTAGGCGGAAGCAAGGTAAGCTCCAAGCTTGAACTTCTCTTTAATATTTTAGATGTCGTAGATAAAATCATTATTGGTGGGGCAATGAGTAATACATTCCTCAAGGCACTCGGTTATAATATGCAAAAATCACTGATTGAAGATGGATTGATCAAAGATGCTTCCAAAATTCTGGAATTAGCTAGAACAAAAAATGTCAAAATTTATCTGCCTGTAGATGTGGTTAGCACAGATGATATCAAAAAACATAAAAACATAAAAATCACTCCTGCGCAAGATATTCCAGAGGGATATATGGCCGTAGATATGGGACCAGCAACCACAAAACTTTTTGCCCAAGTCGTTCATTCAAGTCAGACCATCATCTGGAATGGTCCGCTTGGAATTTATGAAATATCGCAGTTTTCGCGTGGGACCTTCAACATTGCCCATTCAATCTCAGATACTTATGCATTTTCTCTCATCGGTGGGGGCGATACTGCTGATGCTATTGATAAGGCAGGCGAAAGAGATAATATGAGTTTTATTTCTACAGGCGGTGGTGCTTCCTTAGAATTGCTTGAAGGCAAAATTCTGCCCGCATTTGAGGTATTGGACAAAAAATAGGTTATGATTGGGCTTTTGATACTTAAGGAGGAATAATTAAAAATCTGTTTAAGTTTCAGTCCGTAGTATGAAAGTTTTTATTCTTAAAAGGTGGCAATATGATGAATGTGTTTATGAAAAAAAAGTCACTTGTTTCCAGAGAAAGTTTTCAAAGCACTGAAAACATTTGCTTAGATGGAGGAATTATTCTTTGGATCGATCTTTTGCACCCCACAAGTGCTGAAGTATCTTACATTGCAAAAACTTATATGCTTGACATTCCTACTAAAGAAGAACGCGAAGAGATTGAGCAAAGCGCAAGATATTGGGAAGATAGTACAAGCATTACCATCAATACCTACTTTCTAATGAGGGATTCAGAACTCGAACTACACAACCAAACGGTTACTTTCATCCTCTATAAAGGCATCCTATTTACTATTCGCTATAATGAATTCAAGGTCTTTGATGAAATCCAACAACGTGTTTTGGCAAGTCCTAAAAATTTTGAAGACGGGTTTGATCTTGTGAGTAAAATCTTTGAAGTGCGTATCGAAAAAGATGCCGATTTGCTTGAAAGTGCAGGTAGAGAGACTAGCGATCTTAGAAAAAATGTTGTTTTTAACGAAAAAAATCTCAACCACGATAATATTCTTACAAAGCTTTCAATCCTCCAAGAGCTCAATATGGGACTTAGAGATTCCCTTTTTGACAAACGTCGTGCCATTACTGCGCTTCTCAAAAGCGATAAAGTAGATATGGATGTAAAAAAAAATCTGACCATTGTACTCAAAGATATCAACTCCCTTGTAGAATTCACTACCGTTAATATGAATGTCTTGGACAACATTCAAAGTCTTTTTACTAGTCAAATCAATGTCGAACAAAATAAAATTATTAAAGTTTTTACCGTAGCGACAATGGCAATGATGCCTCCAACCCTGATTGGCACGATCTATGGAATGAATTTCGAAAATATGCCTGAATTGCATTGGCAATTTGGTTACCCCATCACGATACTCGTAATGATTATATCCACGATTCTTCCTGTAATTTATTTTAAGAAAAAAGGATGGCTCTAAATGCTTGAATGGCTCTTGGATCCAAGTGCTTGGATTGCTTTAGCAACACTTACACTATTAGAAATCGTTCTAGGGATTGACAATATTATTTTCATTGCCATTATCGTAAGCAAACTTCCCCTACACCAAAGGGATAAAGCTAGAGTCTTGGGGTTGGGATTGGCAATGTTTACACGCATTGCTCTACTTGCTTCGCTTTTTTGGATAATGAAACTCACACAACCACTTTTTGAAATCTTAGGAAACCAAATTTCAGGCAGAGATATTATCTTGATTTTAGGGGGTCTTTTTCTTATTTATAAGAGTACTCACGAAATCCATTCTCAAATAAATTCTCCTGCTTTGGAAAAAAAGGATATTGATCAAAAAACATCAGGTTTTTTTTCTACTCTCATTCAAATCTCAATTTTAGACATTATTTTTTCACTTGATTCTGTTGTTACAGCAGTCGGAATGGCAGATCATCTGCCTGTAATGGTGATTGCAATTGTATTGGCAGTTCTAATAATGATGGTAGCTTCCAAAAGTATCTCTGAGTTTGTCGAGCGCAACCCTACCATCAAAACTTTAGCACTTGCATTTCTTATGATGGTAGGTATTGCCCTAGTGGCTGATGGGCTTGATTTTCATATCCCAAAAGGCTATATTTATTTTGCAATGGTCTTTTCTTTGGGAGTAGAATGCATAAATATTTATGCAAATAAAAAAGCCAAAAAATAATCCTTATAAAAAAATCCTCTCATACCGTAACTTTTGCGTGAGATTGCCAAGCAATCCGCCCGAATGCACAAAAACAATTTCTCTATCTTCAAAAAGCTTCAAGTTTTCACTCAAGCACAACCAACCCAAACAATCATAAATCAAATCAAACTCTACTCCCAAAGACAACCACTCAAGATAAATTTCATAAAGCTTTTTATGAGGTTTTCCAAAAGGAATTTTTATGCTTGAGCTTATAATATTTTCTGGCAATCCCGCCCCAATAGTCTTAAAAAGCGATTCTAAATAAGTAGAGTCACCCGCTGCCCCTACACTAAAAATACAGGGTAGAAAACTTGCTAAATATGCCACACTCGCCCCACTTCCTGAAACATAAAATACTGCGGGATTTTTCAAGTCCCTCATATCCTCACGTAATTCCAAAGCAAGCCTTTCAATGCCTTTCTTGGCTATTTCACAGGCCCCTCCTTGAGGAATAAACAATGCTTTTTTATCTAAACTTTCAAAGATTCTTCTTGCTCTATCTTCAAGAACATCTATACCCCCTGAGACAAACTCCAAACGCATTCCGTTCTTAAGGGCGTGTGCAAAATTACCTTGCGGACACTCTCTTAAATAAGTACTTGGCGTAGGAGTAACATAAAGAAAATCACAGCCCTTGAGTTTAGCAATATAAGAAAGTGCAAACATTGCATTGGATTGATTGCCTCCATAACTCACAAGCGTTTTTTCATTCAAATCCAAATACAAAAGAGCTTCAAATTTTCTAGCCTTGTTTCCATTTAAAACAGGATGGAGCAGATCATCGCGTTTGAGATAAATTTTTCTACCCCGCCAAAAATACGATTCAAATGGAGCAGGAAATGAAAACAAATTATTTACCTAAACAAAACTCTCCAAACATTTTATCAAACATTTCAGAGATATCATAAGGATGAGTAATGCTTGAAATCGCTTCCAATGCATCACTAATATTGTAAGAAAAAAGTTCCAATTCACGACTTTCAAATACATTGATGGCCTCTTGAATGCTTTTAATCGTTTTTTCAATCGCTTGTATTTGGAATACTGAAGTCAAAAGTATTTCTTCCCCAATTTCATCTTGTTTCAAAATAGAAGAAAAAATTTCTTTGAGCTTTAAGGCGCATTTTTGAGAATCTTTAGCGTTAATTGAAATACTTTGATAAGGTATTTTTAGTGATTTTTCAATCTCTTTAAAATCCAAGACTGCTGGCAAATCATTCTTATTAAATGCAATTATGCAACGTTTATCAGGAAATTCATTCAAAAGATTTAAAATGTCCTTATCATCTTTATCTGATTTTGTAGAAGCATCAAAAATAGCTAAAATCATATCACTTTCTCTTGCAGCTTGAATGCTTTTTTGTATGCCTAAAGCTTCGATAGAATCTTTAGTCCCCCTAATGCCAGCAGTGTCAATAATTTTAACAATATTCCCTTCAATCTGAATACTCTCTTCAATTGTATCTCTAGTAGTACCTGCAATCGGACTGGTAATGGCACGATCATAAAGTAAAATTGCATTTAAAACAGAACTCTTACCCACATTGGGCTTGCCAATAATACTCAAACGATACCCATCTACCATTCCTTGACGCATACTTGAAAACTCATAGATACCTTGAAGACGCCCCATAATAGTTTCAAGTTGAGAAAGAATGCCAACACTCATATCTGAAGGAATATCTTCCTCGCTATAATCAATCATCACTTCACTGTAAGCAAGCAAACGCAATAAGCTTTCGCGAGTCTCCTCCACAAAATTCCCCAATTCTCCTTTAAGCTGTCTCACAAGGACTTTTGCTGCATTTTGACTTTTAGCCTCAATCAGTTTTGCTAACGCACTAACTTGCGAAAAATCAATCCTTCCATTCAAAAAAGCTCTTTTACTGAATTCACCTGCATTTGCAAGGCGAGCACCCGCCTTAAGGCAGGCTTCTAAAATCATTTTAGCGCTTATTAAGCCTCCGTGACATTGTATTTCACATACATCTTCACGCGTATAGCTAAAAGGAGCCTTAAAATAAATTACAATTGCTTCATCAATCAGTTCATCAAAATCATTATAAATAGAACATAAAGTCGCATAGCGTGGGGAAAAGTTATTTTTTTTAGTGAGTTTATGCGTAATTATAAAAGCTTTCGAACCGCTCATTCTGACAATGGCCATCGCTCCATTCCCTTGAGGTGTAGAAATGGCTACAATCGTATCTTTTTCATTCATTTCTGATAAAATCGCTCACAATAATATAACGCTCATCAAAAGTATTGGTGCGAAAAGAAACATATTTATTTGG
Source organism: Helicobacter sp. 12S02232-10 (assembly GCF_002272895.1). Classification (NCBI taxonomy): domain Bacteria; kingdom Pseudomonadati; phylum Campylobacterota; class Epsilonproteobacteria; order Campylobacterales; family Helicobacteraceae; genus Helicobacter; species Helicobacter sp. 12S02232-10. The sequence continues at coordinate 106,329 of NZ_MLAQ01000003.1, read as the reverse complement.
AAAAATGTCTCGAAGTTTTTTTAAGGCAATATAAGCAAGCACTCCATCAAGGGGCTTTGTTTGAGCTTTACCAGTTTCATATACGGTCGTAATAATATTTTGAAGATAAATATCCATCGCTTCTTCTTGGTTTTTTAAAAATTGAGCGATTTCTAAGCGAATGTTATAGCCATATTTAGGATGGATCCAATTAAAAAGCAAATAAGACAATGCTTTATAACGATAGCCTTTTTCCCCGATCATCAAAGCAGAATCCTCCCCATCTAGAGTAATTAAAAGCGTTTGAGGATCATAAATGCCTACTTCAATTTTATCAATTTTATAGGGCATAGAAGCAAACAGGGCTTTGAGTTCATTTTGAATTTCTTGCGTGATTTTTTCAGAATCTGTCTTTTCATTTTCTTTAAAAAAACTTTCATCAATGCTTGACTTATTTCCTTCAAAATTTGATGGATTCAAAGAAGAATTTTCTAATGATTGCCCTGAGGATAAAATGTTTTTTTGAGGGGTTGGCGTCGAAAGAATAGGAGTGGGTTGGGAGGCAGTTGAATGAGGCTTTTGAGTAAAATTTTGTTTGAGAATAGTTGCAACAATAATCGCATCTTTTTTACCGATTCCAAAAAATCCTTTTGAAGGACTTTGAACAACCTCATAATCAAGCTCTGTAACCGAACAGCCCAATTCTATCGAAGCCTGAGTAATAGCTTCTTGCAAAGTTGCAGCAATAATTTTTTTCATTTTTTCTCACCATGATGTTGCTGGAGTCTATGCTCTTGTATTTCAAGAGCTTTTTTTCTATCAAGCATTCTATTGATTAGAAGCTGCTGGATAATGGAGAAAACGTTATTAACAGTCCAATAAAGCACAAGACCCGCAGGAAAAGTGATTAAAAAGATTGTAAAGAAAACAGGCAAAAGTTTAAAAATCTTTGCTTGAGTGGGGTCAGCAATCGTGTTGGGAGTGAGAACCTGATGAAAATACATAGAAAGACCCATCAATAAAGGAAGCATAAAATATGGATCCATCACTGATAAATCGTGAATCCATAAAATCCATCCTGCACTTTTAAGCTCTACAGCATTATAAAGCACCCGATAAATGGCAAAAAATACAGGAATTTGAAGCACTAAAGGCAAACATCCGCCCATCGGATTGGCACCATTTTTCTTATAAAGCTGCATCATATGGGATTGAAGTTTTTGAGGATCACCCTTATATTTTTCTTGAATTTCTTTCATTTTTGGTGCAAGCTCTTTGAGTTTTTGCATACTCACCATACCCTTATAGCTCAAAGGGTATAAAACAATACGCACAATCAAAGTCAAAAGAATAATGGACCAACCCCAATTACCGATATAGGTATGTAAAAAATCGAGAAGCAAAAATACAGGCTTAGCAAAAAAAGTAATCATCCCATATTCCACAACATCTGTAAGAATCGGATAGATTTGTTTGAGTTCTTTATAATTTTTAGGACCTATATAACCCTCAATTTCGGCATTTCCATTCAAAGAAACAAAAGGTAAAGGATTATTTGTTCCTGCTTCTGCATCAATAATCGCATTAAATCCCTTAGGAGTTTGAGTAAAAAATAGTGACGTATAATAACGATCAACGCTTGCAATGAATTTTGCACCACCAAATTGCTCAGGTTTCTTAGCGTCTTTGTCTTCGACTTTTTCTATCTTATCCTCGCTTGTTTCCAATAAAACCCCGTGAAAAGCATATCCATCAGCATCAGCAACAGGTCTAGATCCGTTTGTAATCACATAGGGTAAATCTTGTCGATCAAGCTCAATTTTTATATCGTATTTTAGATTCGGATAAAAAGTAATAATCTTTTTTATCGTAACAGATTGAAGTTTTTGAGTCAAAATCAGGGTTTGAGGAGTATCAAGAAGTTCAATTCGATCTTTAGCAGCTTCATAATCTTGACTGAAAGCTTCATTATTGAGTGCAACATCTGAAAATCTTATTTCCAAAGGTTTTAAGGCATCATTTCCTAAAAGCGGGAGTTTGTCAATCGCTTCTTGAGGCTTGGAAGCAAATCCGAAAAGTCTTTTTACGTGATCAAAAAAACCTTCTTGTTTTGGAGCGGTAAATTTTTTATCTTTGAGATAAACTTGAGCAATTCTTCCTAAATGATCAATGTCAATCTGAACATCTTTGGATACAACCCTTGCAATGATTCTATTAGACTCTACATCAGTTCTAGGGGAAGTTTTTGAAGAAACAAGAGGAGCTGGGGCAGAAACATCTTGCCTAGCATTTTCAGTAACCCTATCGTGCTGGGATTCTTGAATGGGGGTGTCTGCAGGCTTTTGAAAATAACTATAAATAACGATGAACAAAAACGAAGCCGCCACTGCCAAAATGATTCTCAAGTTCGAATTATTGTCTTGTTTCACTTGCTATACCTCATTATAATGATTTGATAATATAAAATTTTATTTTTGGGGATCGTAAGTTTGCTAACGGAACCAACCAAAACACAATTTTTTGAGGGGAAGAAAAATCTGCTTCCAAAACCTCGCAACCTATGGGATAATCAATCCCGCCTTTAAAAAACTGATTACACTTTAAAATTCTCAAACAGATTTGATAAAGAGCTTTCAAAGGACGATTAAATCTTAATGTCCAAAGTGCATATTCTGAACAAGTTGGGTAATATCGACAGTTACTTGAAAGAAAAGGAGAAACAAATTTTTGATACATAAGAATCAAACCTTGAATAACGAAAAATATACAAGAATGAAGAAAATTTTTTTTCATAAAGTTTTTCCAAATATTTAAGGTTTCTAAGAGAATTATGCAGACACAAATGAATGCGATTGAGAAAAACCTTTCAAACACTTTAAAAAATCTTGTTCAAGTTCGGCATAAGAAGTCGTAACTAACCCTTCTTTTGCCACAAAGACCAATGCATAATTTTTAAGCTTTTCAAAATGATTCCTGCACATAAACCTTATTCTTCTTTTAATGAAATTGCGCTCGACAGCTTTTCCAACCTTTTTAGATACGCTAAGACCTAGTAAAAAATCACAATATGGCAATTTTGGGCGAAAAAATGATAAATCTTTATCATTCAACGCCAAAAGATACAGGGTAAAATTCCTCGCATATCTCCTATTGCCTTTTTTATATACGATACTAAACTCTTTTTTGTTTTTTAAAGAATTCATACAAAGCAAATCAGACAGCGAGTCTTTTTCTTCCTTTGGCTCTTCTAGCACTGATAACTTTCCTGCCGCTCTTTGTTTTCATTCTGGATCGAAAACCGTGCGTCCTTTTTCTTGGCGTATTGTGCGGTTGATATGTTCGTTTCATCCCTATGCCCTTTTAAATTAAAATGAAAATTTGCATTATAATGACTTTTTACTTAAATATACTTTGAAATTATTTGGATTTTTCTTTGTCTTCAACTAAAACATAAAGCTCTTTAAGATTGTTTGCCTGAAGCAAATCAACCACTTTAATAAAGCTATCCAAATTACTATCCTTATCTCCCTGTAAAACAATCGGTGTATTTTTTGGGTAAGAACTGACGGCTTTTTTAAGGGCATCAAAACTCACTTCTTTTTCATTCAGATAATATTTGCCTCCGTTTGTAATGGCTATATTAACACGCTTTTTATCCACTTCTTGAGGAGTATTGGAAGAATTTTGATCAACTTTTGGAATATTGATAGGCAACTTTGAGGTAGAAACAAACGAAGCCGTCGTAAGTACAATCACCAAAAGTACAAGCATAATATCGATAAAGGGAACAAGATTCATTGAATCCATTTTTTTCATTCAATCGCCCCTTAAAAATCTTTGTCTAAACGCTTAGGAGAAGCTTTAGTTTGCACAGGTGGATTGTGATAAATATCCCATTTTGTAATGATAATCTCACTTTTTCGCACCAACATATTGTAGATTACAATTGATGGAATCGCTACAATCAATCCCATTCCTGTAGCTTTAAGCGCTAAAGCAAGACCGACCATAATCGCTTTAGTATCCACAAAAGATGTCGAACCGATATCTATAAAAGTAACCATAATCCCTGCGACTGTTCCTAAAAGTCCAACATAAGGAGCATTTGAACCAATCGTTGCAATCAAAGTAAGTCTCTTGTATAAATCAAGTTCAAGTTCTCTTTTATCAGTATAATCATCTACCCGAACAGTTGCATAAAACCAAATCCTCTCAATGCCAATGGCAATCACAACAACAGATAAAAAGCCTAAAAAAAACAAAACCCCATAATCAAGCCATTCTTTCATCTCTAACCTCTATAATAATTTTTTATACTTGCCTGTGCTTCTCTATCAAGTATTCTTTTTTTAATGCTTTCGCGCTTATCGTGAAGATTTTTTCCTTTTACCAAAGCGATTTGGACTTTCGCTTTATTTTTTTGATTAAAATAAATCTTCAAAGCAACGATACTAAGCCCCTCTATACTAACCTTTCCAGATAATTTATCAATTTGCTTCCTATGTAAAAGCAATTTTCTCTCACGCCTTTCATTAGGTTTGTAATAAGGGTTTGTGGTTTCAAGATAGGAAATATGTGCCCCAAATAAAAATGCTTCCCCCCGCACAATCTTAACAAAACTGTCTTTCAGATTAACCCGACTCTTTCGTAAAGCTTTGACCTCTGATCCCAATAAAGAAATGCCAGCTTCTATTGTTTCTAAGATTTCATAATCAAAAAAAGCCTTTTTGTTTCTTGCTATAATAATCAAGAACGCCCCTTTAAGCGAAAAAAGCTACTGCCACTCCCGCTAAAAAACCATTCTTTTCCAAGCTCTTTATGAATATCACCAAGAGCAGGATAAGCACGAATTGCGGGATAAAAAAGATCATTGAGCGAGCTACGTTCATAAAAAGACAAAAATTCATCACTACACTTATTTGAACCTTCAAAACAAGAATTCAGAGACAAAATACCCTCTTGCAGCATTTTATCGTATTGGTTATAAACGATTGCAGTATCACAAAATATATCTGGAGTAAAAATTTCAAAATCATAATCACTTTCGTCAAACTTTTCTAAAATCTCCCCTACTCCCGACACATTTGCACTTGTAAAACCGCTTGTAAAAAATGCTACATCCGCTCCGATTTTTGATCCAACCAAACGCAATGCATCCCCATCCAATCCCAAATCAAAAAATTTATTGATTTCTCTAAGGCACATTCCTGCATCTGCGCTTCCTCCACCCAATCCTGCCCCCTTAGGAATGCCTTTTTGCACTTCAATACTCAAGGTTTTAAGCATTGAAAATTGTTTGCCTTGAGTTTTCAAGAAATTTTCAAGTGCAACAACAGATAAATAGATCAAATTATCTTCTTTTGAGCAACCAAAATCACCTCTCAAAGAAAAATGATCCGCACTTTTAATCTCAATAATGTCTTTAATTTCTCCTTTTGCCAAGACAAAGCGAGAAAAAATTTGATGGTAAGAGCCCTTAAAACCAAGTATTTTTAAAAAAATATTCAGTTTTGGAAATACATCGAATATCAACTTTGCCTCTTTAATGTTTAAAGACTTTCCCTATCGTACTAAGGGCGTCTTTACCGATATCAACAGAAGCCTTTTTGTTTTCAGAAGTTACAGCTTCTTTAAGCTCAGCTCTTAAAATCAATGTGTTTGGTGGGGCATCAAAACCTAACTTCACGCTCCCTCTGTCTATTGATATAACTTTAATGCTGATATTTTCTCCAATGACAATGCCCTCATCGGACTTTCTTGATAAAATTAACATTTTTACTCATCCTATTTAGTAAATACTTAACGCTCTTATCTTCTCTAATTTCAATTATAGAAAAAAAATCCTCAAAATTGGCTATATATATTCCGGATTTTTGATTTTGTATTAAAAATTTCTTACCCTGTCGCAGATTTTCACAAATTTCATTTGAAAAATCTGAAATTACAGGATATTTCAAAACTTTTAAAGGGTCTATTTCTTCCACTTGCCCCATCTTGCCTGCTATCATTCCTTCACTGATTCTTTCTAAGGAAGATAATGAGGCACAAACTCCTAAAGCATCAGCTATCATCTTTCCCACACTTCGAACATAAGCCCCTTCGCTTACGCTAATACGAAAAGTAACATAAGGATGGTTGTAATTTAAAAGCTTCAAATCAAAAATCTGCATTTTAATTTCGGGTAATTCCACTTCCATACCAGCCCTAGCAAGCTCATAAGCCCTTTTGCCTTGAATCTTTTTGGCGCTATATTTTGGAGGAACATAAGTAATCTCTCCTTTTAGAGTTTCAAGAACATCTTCAATGCGCACTTTTTCAAATTCTTTCAAAATCAAAACAGAAACAATATTTTCTGTATCCAAACTCAAACTTTGTGCGCCTAACCACAAAGTCGCCTCATAAACTTTGGGAGTTTTTGACAAAAAAGGAAAGAGCCTTGTATAGCTCCCAAATCCAACAATCAAGCTTCCTCGTGCAAAAGGATCTAAAGTCCCAGAATAGCCAGCTTTTTTGACTTTATAATCACGTTTTAAACGCTGAAGAAAATAATTACAAGAAATCTGCGCAGGCTTATAAGCTGCTACCAAAACATTCAATTGCTTCCCTTGGAATATATAAAATGTAAATTCCTAAATAAAATATATAGCCTTTAATATCATTTTTATTCTTATAATGAAATAATACAGCACAATGACAACAAAAAGGAGTTTTATATGGAGCAAGAGTTAATCTTAAAACCTGACGCACTCATCACTTCAAAAACAGATCTCAAAGGTAAAATCACCTATTGCAACAGAGATTTTTTGTATTATGCCCACTATAAAGAATATGAGCTTATCGGAAAACCTCACAATATTATCAGGCATCCTGATATGCCAAAAACCGTTTTTAAACTCTTATGGAATTATATCCAAAACAAACAAGAAATTTTTGCATTTGTGAAAAACAAAAACAAAGAAGGTCGATTTTACTGGGTTTTTGCCAACGTTACTCCAAGCTTTGATGCCAACCACAATATCATCGGGTATTACTCAGTCAGACGCAAACCAAATCCCAAAGCAGTTGAAGCAATTTCAGGGATTTATGCACAAATGATTCAAGTTGAAAAAAATGCGGGTATGGAGGGGGGAATCAGAATGCTTGAAGAACTTTCCAAAAAAACTGGAAAATCTTACAATCAAATAATTTTTGAAATGCAAATGGATTAAAATCTGGCAAATTATTGAATTGAAAAAATGAATTTGGACTACAAAAATATTAATTATTAATTATGATTATTATAAATAACTCTAAAATTTAAAATCTTATACAAATAAAAATAAATCTATTCCGTAAAATATAGCATATACCTACCAAAAGTTGGCATTAACGATAGAAATCCAATTGAACAAGATTTATTGGATATTATTCCAATCTAAGGTTTTGACATAATGACATTCAAATGAGGAGTGCCTTTTGGAACAAGAATTAATTTTGGAAACAGACACTTTAATTACCTCAAAAACAGATTTAAGAGGAAGAATTATTTATTGCAATAAAGATTTTATGCGCTATGCAGGACTTATGGAGCACGAACTTATCAATCAACCCCACAACATTATCAGACATCCCGATATGCCAAAAGCTATTTTTAAGCTTTTATGGAATTATGTAAAAAATGGAAAAGAAATCTTTGCCTTTGTTAAAAATAAATCAAAAAATAACAGATTTTATTGGGTTTTTGCCAACATTACCCCAAGTTTTGATATTGAAAATAACATCATCAGCTACTATTCAATCAGACGCAAACCAAATCCCAAAGCAGTTGAAGCAATTTCAAAAATTTACGCTCAAATGCAAGAAGCCGAACAAATAGAAGGAGCAAATGCAGGCATCAGAATACTCGAGGATCTCTCTAAAAAATTCAATAAAACATATAATGAAATCATATTTGATTTACAAAAGGATTTTCAATGAGCACTAAAATTTCAGCTCTGAGTATTTTTATCGGTCTTATAGGGATTATCCTTAACACTCTATTCAATCCTTTGGGATTGGGAAGTTTTCTTATTGATGGGGTTTTTATAATTCTCATAGCACTTGCTGGATTTCTCATTTATCAAAATAACGATACGCAAAAAATCATTCAAAAAATCCTCAAAATCTCCCAACACCTCAAAGAAGGAAATTTTGAAAGTCGTATCATTGAGGCAAGCGGACCAAAAGATTTGGTAACTATTGCAGATAATATCAACGATTTACTTGACCATCTTGAAGCGTTTTTGCGCGAAATGAAAACCTCTCTTGAAGCTTCCTCTAAAAATGAATTTTATAGAAAAGGTATTTATGAAGGTCTTAAGGGAACTTTTGGACAAAATATTCGCAACATCAACAATGTGCTTGAAAATATTGAAACCAACTATAAAGAAAATGTCAAAAATGCCCTTTCAAAATCATTGATGAATATGAGTCTAGATAGCCAAAATAATAATTTGACCAAAATATCAAACGAACTTGGAAAAGATGTTGAGCTAATGCACGATGTAGATAAGGGTATCCAAACCATCAAAACCCTTTCTAATAAAAGCAAAAATGACGTTGCTTCCATTACAGAATCCATTAATAATCTGATGGTATTGATGGATCAAAGCAATTCTGCAATCTCAGGATTTGCACAGAAATCTCAAGACATTGGAAATGTCATTCAACTCATCATTGACATTGCCACTCAAACCAATCTCTTGGCATTAAATGCAAGCATAGAGGCTGCAAGAGCAGGCGAACACGGTAAGGGATTTGCAGTTGTAGCTGATGAGATCAGAAAACTCGCAGAAAAAACTCACAAAGCCACAAATGAAATCTCTATCGCAATTCAAACAATGCAACAAGAAGTCGATAGTATCCAAACAAGCAGTGAAGAAGTTTATCAAATCGCAAGTGCATCGCAAGAAAAAATCACTGATTTTAATGTCGTTTTTGATGATATGGAACAAAACAGCAACGGACTCTCAAGTGTTTTCGTAAAACTCTCCAAGTACCTCATACTCAGCATCACAAAATTAGATCATATTTTATATAAATCCCATATTTATCTCAGTCTCAACCATCAAACCCAAAATCAAGATTTTGATAGAAATCCTATTTCTCCACTTTTTGATGATGAAGAAACAAAAAATATCTTACATCATTTTATTTCTGAAGACGATTTGCATCAAATCAAAGATGAGATTTCCAAGCATTCAAAAAATGCAGTTTCTGCCATTTCCAATGAGATCACGCCAGAAATCTCTAAGCGTATCATTTTAGATGTTCAAGCACTCGAATCTCAAAGCAAAACCCTCTTTGATAAACTTGAAGTGAATAACGCGTGATCTGCTCCAAAAAAATTCTTGCATTTTGCAACGCGTTTTTTCTGTGAGAAATTTGATTTTTTTCTCGCTCTTCAAGCTCTCCTAGTGTGCGTTCATAGCCTATCGGGATAAACAAAGGATCATAACCGAAACCATTTTCTCCCCTAGGGCTGTCAATGATTTTTCCCTCAAGCTCTCCCCTCACGACTTTTTCAACGTATTTTCCCCTGATTTTTCCCACCAAAGCAATCGCTGCTACAAAAGTCGCCTTTGAAGATCGAATGGATTTTTTGTGCAAGTTTTGAATCACGCATTCAATATTGGCAATATCGGTTGCATTTTCACAAATCCCATTGTTTAAATTGGCATACCTTGCGCTATAAATACCTGGTTCTCCATTTAAACCTTCAATATGCAAACCACTATCATCACTCATCACTAATAAATCATCAGGAATAGACTTTAAGACTCCATAAAAACTTTTTGCTTTTATCAAAGCATTTTCTTCAAAAGTACTTCCGTTTTCTTCTATATTAAGACCTTCAAAAATATCAGGATTAGGCACAATCTCATAATCGCTAAAAATTTTTTGTATTTCCTTAATTTTTCCCTGATTGGAACTCCCGATAAAGATTTTTATCCTCCCTTTCAATACAATTCTCCTTCTGCTTTTATCTCAAAATCTTATCAAACTTTTTTGGCTATAATCATAACAAAAACAACCCAAGTCTCAAGAAGGTCTGCGATGATAAAAAATACTCTTCCCTTAACTGGGATTGCTGTGCTTAGATTTTTAGGGCTTTTTATTGTCCTACCCGTAATTTCCCTTTATGCAACCAGTTTCAATGCTTCCCCTTTAATGCTCGGACTCGCCGTAGGTGGGGCTTACCTCACACAAGTCATTTTTCAAACTCCCATCGGAATTGCCAGCGATCTCTATGATCGAAAAAAAATCGTGATGTTAGGTCTGTTTGTCTTTATGATTGGCTCCATAATTTGTGCTTTCGCACACAATATCGAACTGCTTGTAATTGGAAGACTGATACAAGGAGCTGGAGCTGTAGGAGGGGTAGTAAGTGCTCAAATTACTGATCTTGTCAGAGAAGAACAACGCACTAAAGCAATGGCGATTATGGGTGGGGGTATTTTTGCAAGCTTCACACTTGCAATGCTTATAGGACCAGTTATCGGGGCACGCTTTGGAGCAAATTGGCTCTTTGGAATCACAGCTTTCTTGACACTGTGTTCAATGATTTTACTCTATACAAAAGTCCCAGACACTCCAAAAATAACCTATTCATTTGAAGAAAGACCTGCGTGGCAACATACCTTGAAAGACAAAAATCTTTGGATTATCAATCTAAGTTCATTTTTTGAAAAAACATTGATGACTTTAATTTTTGTAATTATCCCTTTAGTCGTTGTCAATAAATTTGGATTGAGCGAAGAAAGTTTATGGAAAATCTATACGCCTGGGGCGATTATTGGTGTTTTAGCAATGGCTCCAGCAAGCATTATTGCTGAAAAATACGGAAAATCCAAGTTTGTAATGCTTTATGGCATTTTGATGTTTTTGATCGCCTACGCTAGCATTTCTTATTCGAATACAGACTCTGCCTCACCTAAAATTTGGCTCTTTATTACTGGAATTATGATTTTTTTTATTGGTTTTGCCACTTTAGAACCCATTATGCAATCTTTGGCAAGCAAATACGCCAAAGCCCATCAAAGAGGAACAGCATTAGGGATATTTACGACTTATGGCTATATCGGCTCATTTGTCGGAGGAACAGCTGGGGGCGTGCTTTATCATTTTCTAGGCATAGAAAAACTTGCTTTAGGTGTGGTTTGCTTGTGCATTCTTTGGATCATTATGCTCTTTTTCCTAAAAAATCCCGCCAAGCAAAAAAATATTTATCTCCCGCTTGATTCTTATCATAAAGAAAAATTTAAAGCTATTAATAATACTACAGGCATTATTGAATGGTATGTGAATGAAAGTGAAAATATAATTATTGTAAAATACGATGCACAAAAATATACCGAAGAACAAATCATTGAAATCTGTGCAACATTCAAAAAATAAAAGGATTGATATTGATGGAACAAATAGTTTCAGATTCCAAGCCACCAAAATATGAGATCAGCAAAAAAATCCTCAATACCGTAGGAAAAACCAACGCTGAATATGGACTCATTCAAGAAGGCGATAGGGTTTTGTTAGGGTTGAGTGGGGGTAAAGACTCTATTCTTTTAGCCTGCATTTTGGAAAGAATGCAACGTCACGCCCCTTTTAAATTCGAATTCAAGGCACTTACAATTCATTATGGATTGGGAGAAAAATTTGATTGGCTGAGTGAATTATGCCAACGTCAAGGCATTCCCCACGAAATCTTTTATACCACCATTGCAGACACAATCAAAGAAAAACGGCGTGAAGGCAGTTCTTATTGCAGTTTTTGTTCTAGAATGCGACGTGGCTCACTCTACTCCAAAGCTTTGGAAATGGGTTATAACAAAGTCGCCATTGCGCATCATTTAGATGATGCGGCTGAAAGTTTTTTTATGAACCTCACTTACAACGGCTCTCTTAGAAGTATGACTCCGATTTATCGTGCTGAAAACGGGTTACAAGTAATCCGTCCTTTGATCCATATACGTGAAAGACAAAGCATAGATTTTGTAAAATCTCAAAATATCCCCACTGCCCCTGATTGCAACTGCCCTGCAAAACAACCCGATTCAGACAAACCTCCCATAGCAAGGCTTGCAACTAAAAATTTTCTCTCTCAAATGGAAGAAACGAATCCTGAATTTTTTAAATCTCTGAAAAATGCGTTTTGCAACCTTCACGCTGAAAGTTTCAGCGATAAGTCCTATCTTAAAATCTAAAAGCTATCAAAAAAATTTAAGCAGGTTGCATCAAAGCCTGCAAGCGATATTTAAACATCATTTTATCCAAGGCCTCCCAAATCGCTAGTTTAGCATCTTCATAAAACATTCCAATTGTATCGTTTGGCAAATGCAAGCACGCTATCATTAAGCTTTGACACATATGCGCCAAAGAACCCTCAAACAAAATGCCTACAAAAGGAGAGGTTGAACTTTTTTTCACACACAATAAATTGACCCTATCAATCAAGGCAAAAAGCTCTCTCTTTGTTTTGATTGGTGTTCTAAAAATTTCAATAAGCTCATCTTTAAAACTTGAAAGCTCTCCAGTGTAAAGATCTTCTCTTTGATCTGTGAAAATTTCTTTAAAGTTTTTAACAAAATAACTTTTAATCTGTTTAATAATTTTTTTCTTATTGATTTTTGCCAAATTAAATTCTTGCGCCCGAGTCGGTCTGGCTCCTTCGATATATGCCCCCTCTCCAAGATTTAAAGCCATCTTTGGAATAAAAGTTTTAATGGCTAAAGAAATTTGATGCATTGAAAGCAAAAAAATCGAATCGCTATAGACATTTTTATCAAAATTCCCTCTTACAACAACTGCACCTGGAGGCAAAACAAATTCTTCATCTCCATAAAAAGAAGATGAGGCGTGTTTTCCCAAACCTTCAATATAGCCACAATCTAGCCCACACATCAATACTTCACTTCCAAGCTGGCAAGCCAAAGCAAAACCTGCATTACCCACAAAAGGCGCGCTGTATTCCATTACGCTTTTGGATCCATAAAGATACCCGCTCGCACTCCCCCCACGCATAAAAATATAAGCTTCCTTTGCTAAATCCAATACTGAGGGATTGACCATATTCCCACACAACAGAGGAATATTCCCCAATGGAGCATCTTTTAAAACATCCAAAAGATAATCAATCCGTTCAATCTCTATTTGAAAATCAGGTACAACGCCATAAGCCCTCAGAGGCTTTAACGCCGTGCCACAACTAAAAATAATCATCTTATTTTGATTGCTTTTGATAAAAGGAAGTAACCCATCCAAGCTCGCTCCATTACCTACGACACAAATGGGCGCATTGACTCTTTGAGGAATTTTTAGAACAGGATTTTTAAGACTCTTGAACGGAATATTCTTAAAGGTATTCTCAATCCCAATCATTTCATCCTCAAAACTTCCCCATCCTCTTGCATTACTTGCATATTCCTCTTCAATAACCTTTTGAACTGCATCAATCTTGGGACTAGAATATATTTTAAGCTCAAGCCTCAAAAAATTATTCGTGATCTTTTTTTGTACAAAAAAATTGCGGATAAAAAATTTATCCACAAGGTCTTTGACAAAAATATAACAACTTTTAGGCGAAGTATTTTTAAACAGTTCTTCATAATCGACAAAATAACAGCTAATTCGAAACATATCGATATTTTCTTCAAAAATAAGCAAAGAATGAAAAAATACTCCTCGCTCCCGAATAAATTCTAAAAATAACCCGCCTAATAACCCAAAAATAGTCGTAGTGGGAAGAAAAGAACGGCTCAAATAATATTCTTTAATCCCCCCGTGCTTATGCAAGAGATCAATGAAGGAATTGCAAGCATCACCAGTGATTGGAAGTTTGGAAATATCCATTTTGTCTAGATAAATATGATTGGTATGGATCTTCCATTTTGGATTAGAAACAGGGGATCGAGCAATATCTTCACAAATTGCAACCATCTGGTGTTGGTCTTCAACACAAGGATAAGTAAGCTGCCGGCTTTTTAAATTGATAATGTTGAGTCCTTTTTCATCAAAAAGCAAATTATATTCGCTTGCAGGAGCCTTAAGAGTATCAAAAAGCCTTGGGGAAGTTTGATGAAAAAATTCCATATTTTTAGCAAACCTTCTTGAGATTTCATTTTCAATTTGGGGTTTGTCATTCATTTTCAAAATTTCCAAAAACGTCATTTTAATCCTTGAAATAAATTTATTATTTTTGGTACTCTAACCAAATTATTGCATATTTTATTGAACTTTTTTACAAAAGCCCGATTGAATTTGCTCCTAAGCTTAAGGTGTTAAAATACCCATTTAGTATTTCAGAATATACCAAAACGAGGCAAAGATGTTAAGGTTGCATTATTTTTTCAAAAGAGTTTTTCTATTCTATATTGAAGGTTTCAAAAAAATGGAAACAGGAAAAACTCTTTGGAAGATTATCATTATCAAGCTTATCATTATGTTTGGAATTTTAAAAATTTTTTTGTTTGACAAAAATATTGACAATACCTTCAATACCAATGAACAAAAAAGCTCTTTCGTGCTTGAAAATTTAACAAAATAAGGAAGAAATATGGACTTCTCAAGTGTGGATTATTCAAGGGCGCAGTTCGCCCTTACAGCTCTTTATCATTTCTTGTTTGTTCCCCTAACACTCGGGCTTTCTTTTATCGTTGCGATTATGGAGAGCATCTATATCAAAACAGGAAAAGAAGAATGGAAAAAAATTACAAAATTTTGGATGGGACTTTTTGGAATTAATTTTGCCATAGGTGTGGCTACAGGCATTATTATGGAATTTGAGTTTGGTACAAACTGGGCGAATTATTCTTGGTTTGTCGGGGATATTTTCGGAGCTCCCTTGGCCATTGAAGGGATTATGGCATTTTTCTTGGAGGCAACTTTTTTTGCAGTGATGTTTTTTGGTTGGAATAAAGTCTCAAAAAAATTCCACCTACTCTCCACTTGGCTTGTAGCTATCGGAAGCAATTTAAGCGCATTTTGGATACTTGTTGCCAATGCTTGGATGCAATATCCCATCGGCACAACATTCAATCCCCAAACAGCCCGAAATGAAATGACAAACTTTTGGGAAGTTGCCCTTTCTCCGGTTGCAGTCTCAAAATTTTTACACACTATTGGTAGCGGTTATGTCATCAGTGCTTTGTTTGTAATGGGGATATCTGCCTATTTTCTCCTCAAAAAAAGAGATTTTTGGGCAGCTAAAAAAAGTCTTATTGTTGGGGCAAGTTTTGGCTTAGTTACGGCAATATTTTTGATGTTTAGTGGCGATGAAAGTGCATACCGCGTTACACAGCATCAACCTATGAAACTAGCGGCAATGGAAGGTATTTATCAAGGCGAAAAACGTGCTTCTTTGGTAGCCTTTGGAATTCTCAATCCAAACAAGCAACCTGGAGACAAGCAAGAAACTTTCCTATTTAATCTCCAAATTCCATATGCTCTTTCTTTATTGGGAAATCGAAGCCTAAATAGTTTTGTGCCTGGAATTGATGATTTAATTTATGGAAATCCAAAATTTTTGATTCCTCCAATGCAAGAAAAGATTGATAGTGGCAAGATGGCTGTCAATGCCCTCAAAAACTACAAAGAAGCAAAAGCAAATAATGATTCTGAAAAAATGCGGGCTGCTCAAAGTGTTTTAGAAGCAAATATGAAAAATTTTGGTTATGGATTTTTAAATGATCCTAAAGAGACCATTCCCCCAATCGCGACAACTTTTTATAGCTTCCATCTTATGGTGGCTTTGGGGAGTTACTTTTTGCTTCTTTTTATTGTAGTTCTGTATTTGAGTATGGCAAACTCCATTGAAAAATACAAAAAAATCTTATGGCTTTGTGTTTTTAGCATTCCTCTAGGCTATATTGCTGCAGAAGCAGGCTGGATTGTAGCTGAAGTAGGCAGACAACCTTGGGCTATTCAAGATCTGATGCCTGTTGGAATTGCAGCAACACATCTTTCAAGCGTTAATGTAGGAATTTCTTTGGCAATCTTTGCAATTTTATTTACCGCGCTATTGATTGCTGAAATCACCATTATGATCAAGCAAATCAAATTAGGATTTGAAAACCCTGTATTTTTCAAATCAGACAAAAAAGGAAATGAAAATGTTTGAAACACTGAGTCTATACCAACTGCAAGTTTATTGGTGGTGCATCATCAGTCTGTTAGGTGGCGGACTCGTGATGATGTTTTTTGTTCAAGGCGGGCAGTCGCTTTTAAATGCACTTGCCAAAACAGAGTTGGAAAAAACCTTGATTATCAATTCTCTGGGTCGAAAATGGGAACTAACCTTTACGACTTTGGTTCTTTTTGGGGGTGCCTCATTTGCCGCATTTCCTTTATTTTACTCTACAAGTTTTGGAGGGGCTTATTGGGTATGGCTATGCATTTTATTTTGTTTCATTCTTCAAGCTGTAGCCTATGAATTTAGAACGAAAAAAGGAAATGTCTGGGGGAAAAAAACTTATGAAATATTTTTATACATCAACGGATATTTGGGAGTATTTTTAATCGGAGTTGCTGTCAGCACATTTTTTTCAGGTTCAAACTTCGAGCTGGGTGAATATAATTTTGTAGATTGGAAAAGCGAATCTAGAGGTCTTGAACAACTGCAAAACCCTGCAAACTATTTATTAGGCTTTGCTCTTGTATTTCTTTCTCGCATTATTGGTGCAAGTTATCTGTTCAATAATATTGATCAAATCATTATTAGGGAGCGTGCAAAAAAACAAATGCTTATCAATACCTTGCTTTTTCTGCCATTTTTTCTCGGATTTATTGCGTGGATATGCCTCAAAGATGGATTTGGAATTGCCCAAAATGGAGAAATTGTAATGATTAGCCATCAATATTTTCTTGCTTTTATCAAACACCCTTATTTGCTTGTGATCTTTCTAGTCGGGGTGGTGGGTGTTTTATCAGGGATTTATTTAAATGTCTTCAAAGACTACGAAAAATCTATCTTTATCTTGGGAGCAGGGACTATTCTTACTGTAATGGCGATATTTTTAAACGTAGGGTTAGGAGAAAGTCCTTTTTATCCATCAACCTATAACCTTTCAAGCTCACTAACCATAGAAAATGCCTCTTCAAGTCACTACACACTTGTGGCGATGAGTTATGTATCATTGCTCATTCCTTTTGTACTTGCTTATATCGTATATGTTTGGTATTCTATGGATAAAGTCAAACTTACCGAAGAGGAAATTAAAAATTCCTCACATCTCTATTAAAGGAAGCAAAATGACAACATTATATCTTTGTGCGTGGCCTGTAATGATTTATCTGTCTTATAAATTTATTTGTCTCAATATCAGCCACATTGAGATAATCCAAAGCTTAGAATCTAAATCCTAAGCCTTTCCTCCTCCCCTTTTTTTCTTTTTGTCTCCCTTTTTCTCCCTAAAAAACAAAACATTATAAAAATGAAAATTTTTCTTCTTTGTTTTCTACATATTTCAATATCTATATAATAGATAATTATTTAGATATAATCTACATTCTTAATTTTAAATGGGATAGGAATTTTAATGATATTAGATAAAAGATTCTATATATTTATTTTGATAAACGCCATTATCCCGCTCTTTACTCCTTTTACAAAACTCAGCAACTATACTAGACCTGTCATTTATAGCTTTATTTTTATCTTGATAATTTATTTTTTACTTGATTTTTTGAAGTCTAAAAAATGGCGTTGTATTATCAAAAACATAATCGTTTTATTCTGTATGATTGTAGGCTTTATTGATTTATTTTGCATTGTTAATTTCAATACCCCTATTTCACCAAATATTTTCGATACAATTTTAGCTACTCAAGAAAATGAAATTAAAAATTTTTTAAGATTCTATCTTCAAATACCGACCAACATTATTTTAATTATTGTCTATATCGGAATTTGCGTGGCATTCTTCCTTATAAAAAAAGATTTTATTCTCACAATCAATAAAAAATTTGTCGGTATTTTTTTAGCTCTTGCCATCATTGTTTTATCAATTCTTGCTATCAAAGATTATGTAAAAAATGAAATCAATCAATTCCATACACTTGAAAAACTAGTTCAATCCATTAATATTACCAATATCTTTTATTCTATTATCACAAGTATCGTGCAAACTAAAAAATATCAAAATTATATGAAAAATATAGAATCAAATCTCAAAAACCCAAAGACTTATCTATTGCAAAATCACGCAACCATACCTAATATTGTCATCATCATAGGAGAAAGTGCTTCAAAAGATTTTATGCATATCTATGGTTATGATTTAGAGAATACTCCTCATTTAGATAAAGCTCAAGCAAAAGTTGGGGGGGGGGGTTATTTGTATTTAAAGATGTCATCAGCCCAGAAGCCCATACCGAACAAGTTTTCCAAACTATCTTAAATTTTAGCGATTATGAAAATAGAAAAACGCCTTGGTATGAGCAAATGAATCTTTTAGATATTATGAAAATGGCAGGATATAAAACATTTTGGTTTTCTAATCAAGAAAAAACAAGCCTATGGGAAAGCAATCCGAGCATTTTAGCTTCCCGAGCGGATTTCTCATTTTGGACACCACCACAACCATCTGAATCCTATGATGAACAACTCATTAGCTTGTATCAAAAACATAAATCCCTTTTAGATACTGCATCAAATGAAAAAAATAATAAAAATCTTATCATTTTCCACTTGCAAGGCTCACACTTAGAGTATAAAAGTCGCTTTCCCCATTCCTATGCTAAATTCAAACCAAGCGATATTGATGCTAAAAATTTACATACAAAGTATCAAAAAGACTTACAAATAATCAGTGACTATGTTAATTCTCTGTATTATACCGATGATGTGTTAAATCAAATTTTTGACCTGTTTAAAAATACTGATTCCATTATTTTTTACTTCAGTGATCACGCTCAAGATGTATTTCAAAGTGATCATTCAGTCGGACATAGATGCAGTAATTATGGAGTAGAAATTCCATTTATGATTTTTGTAACCGATGCATTTAAAATGAAACATAAAAAAGAGGTTGATTTAATAAAATCTGCTTTGAAAAAACCTTTTATGACTGATGACTTTATCCAATCTTTGCTTCCTTTGATTGGCATTAAAACCCAAGACAACATCGAATCTAAAAATATTTTTAGCTCACAATTTGATATAAAACGCAAAAGATTTTATTGTGGAGATAATGATTATGATAAGGGGAAAACAATCCCCTATTAGTTCAAAATCTTGGAGGATTTAAAAAATATTTTATAAAAATAAAATATACCCACCATCAATACAATACCCACAACATAAGCTGCTAAAAGCGAAGAAGTCAAACTTGCCACTCCAAAACTTATCAATGCGCACAAAGCCGCAGTAGTCGCATAAGGCAATTGGGTAATAAAATGACTTTGCACAGAGCATCCTGCTCCGGTAGCTGATAAAATTGTTGTATCAGAAATTGGAGAGGTATGATCCCCATACACAGCTCCTGCAAGCACTGCAGAAATTGACAACATAATATCTCCTCCAGAAGCAAGTACAACGCTCACTCCAACTGGAAGCATAATCGCAAAAGTCCCCCAACTCGTCCCAGTAGCAAATGCAATAAACCCTGAGATCAAAAACAAAATCACAGGCATCATTACAACTGCGCGTTGGGATAAAAACTCTTTACTCAAATCAGCCAAATAAACTCCAGTCTGCATATCATCACGTATCACCGGACCTATTGCCCAAGCCAAAATCAAAATAAAAATTGCTGGGAGCATACTTTTAACACCTCGAGTTATCATAAGAAAAAACGACTCTTGATGCAAATGCTTCAAAGAAATCACGATACTCACAAGCAGTGCAAACAACCCGCCATAAAAAAGAGAAAACGCTGTATCGGTATTTTTCAGCATTGCAAAAAGCGTCGCTTCTTTTCCTGCCTGATACCCTGTCCATAAAATCATAAAACTGATCGAAAAAATCAAAACTAGCACAGGAATTATCAGAAGCCATATTGAACTTGAAGGTTTATTTAAATCATCATCTTGAAGCAAGTCGCTAACACCTATATTTCTATATTTGTTCATCGCTGGCAAATTGATTTGCCAATAAATAGTTAAAAATACCGCTAAAAGAGCAAACCACGCATAATAATTACTCCATACACTATTCATCAATACAAACAAGCCATCCCCTACTGAAGCAGGAACGCTTGTCTGCATAACCCCTATGATATAAGCCCCCCAGCTTGAAATCGGCATCAAGATACATACTGGGGCAGAAGTTGAATCAATCACATAAGCAAGTCTTTCTCTTGTGGAATGATTGGCATCATTAAGAGATTTAGAAATTTGCCCGACGGTCAAAGCATTGAAATAATCATCAATAAAGATCACAATCCCTGCTAGAAAAGCTATAAATTCTGATCCTTGCGGACTTTTTATACGATGCCTTGCCCATTTTACAAACGCATTTACCGCCCCAGAGTGCGAAATCACTTGCGTCAAAATTCCAAGAATAATCAAAAAACCAAAGACATAAACACTCCACCAACTTATATACAGACTAAATGATCCATTCTTATCTGCTTGCAATGTATATAAAACTGAAGATATCCTCTCATAAACATAGATAAAAATTCCCCAAAAATTATCATAATTCATCATTATCCCGCCAAGGACAATTCCTAAAAACAATGAAAGAACAACTCTCTTGGTAAAAAAAACCATCCCAATCACGCAGACTGGCACCAAAAGACTCAAAGCAGAATCAGCATAGTTCATAAAATCCCTTAATGTTGTTTGTTCAAGATAACAAAATCATACCAAAAATGAATGCAAGCACCTCTCTAAGATTTAGATTCAGCTCCATTTGCTTTCGATAAATCTTTCATTTTTTGCAATTCTTTTTCTTCAAATTCAAGCTCTGTATCAAGCATTTTTATTTTCATTTCCATTTTTTTGATTTTATTGGTCTTATCTTTCAGTTTCAATTCTGAAAGTTCATTCTTAGCTTCTGAAATTTTCTTTTCAAGCTTAATGATCTGTTCTTGCGTTTTTCTTAAAACCTTTTCATCACTGCAATGTTCTTTGAGCTCTCTTAAAGCGTGCTTAAGTTCTGAAGCTTTGTTTTTGTTCTTCTGCTTAAGCGCATCATTAATTTGAGATTGGACATTATTGATTTTAAAATCACAAATCGGTCCTGCTATTAATATTGCAGATAAACAAGAACTAAAAAATAATACCTTTATCATTTAAAACTCCTATAAATTTTATTGTGTAAATACACAATATTATGATAATCAAACAATAATAAAACTAAAATAAACTTATTTTTTATTTTCCTTGAGCAAATCTTTCATTCTAAGTAGCTCTTGCTTGGCAGCAATGTATTGCAAATTGGCTATTTTTAAATCAATCTGAGCCTGTCTGATTTGATGAATATTACCCTTTATTTGGGCATCACTAAGATTTATTTTTGCTTGTTCTAGATTATTCTGAGTCATCTCAATGTTTTGATTGATATCTTTCAAAACATCAGAATCTTTACAATTTTTCTCAAGTTCTTGAAGATTTTTTTTTAATTCTGAAAGATTTTGATTGGGATTTTTTTTAAGGGCATAATCAATCTGAGATGAAACATTGTTGATTTTAAAATCACAAATCGGTCCGCCATAGCCTAAAACAAATAGTAAAGAAAATATAAAGAAATATTTTGACATCGCTTCTAACCCTTAAAAAAATAGTTCTTTTTAGATGCAACAGAGATTATACAATAAAGGTCAAAGTATTTTAGAAAACAGAAATAAAAAAGAAAATGAGCTGGCCGGGAGAGAGGGATTCGAACCCCCGGAGGTGTGACCCTCAACGGTTTTCAAGACCGCCGCTTTCGACCGCTCAGCCATCTCCCGAAACACTTGGTCATAATAAAGCAAGATTAAGAAAATGAAATTAATTGCATTTTTTATTTGGAGGCGACACTCGGATTCGAACCGAGGAATCAAGGCTTTGCAGGCCCATGCCTTACCACTTGGCTATGTCGCCTTATTTTGACTTATATGGTGCCCGAGGCCGGACTTGAACCGGCACGGAAGCAATATCCGAGGGATTTTAAGTCCCTTGTGTCTACCAATTCCACCACCCGGGCATTCTATCAAAAATAAAAAAACACAGCAAAATAAATTTGACTCAAAGAGATTTAAAATTAAAGCTATAACTTAAATTATCTTTTTTCAAGAAAGTCAAAAGTATGGAGCGGGAAACGGGGATCGAACCCGCGGCCCCAACCTTGGCAAGGTTGTGCTCTACCACTGAGCTATTCCCGCAAATATTTCCTGTATCAAGGGCATAATTCTAGCAACCCTTTTTAAAAAAATCAAGGCAAAAGCAAAAAATTACAAAATTTTATATACAATAAGCATTTTAAAGCAGCCATCACACAAGAGAGTAAAAAGTGAATTTTCAACCCTATCCGTTTGAAAGATTGAAAAATCTGACCGCCTCCATTATCCCCAAAAAACAAGGTCTTACCCTGACAATCGGAGAACCCCAATTTCAAACCCCGCTTTTAATACAAGATGAACTCAAAGATTACGCTTATGAGCTTCGATATTACCCCAAAAGCGACGGGGAAGATTATCTAAAAAATGCTCAGTTGCATTTTATAAAAAATCGTTTTGGAATTTCTCTGAAATCAACTCAAATTATTCCCACATTCGGAACCCGCGAAGTACTTTTTAATTTCCCCCAATTTTTACTTTTTGACACACCTGAGCCAACGATCGCCCATCCCAATCCATTCTATCAAATCTATGAAGGAGCTGCCATTGCCTCTAGAGCAAAGACCATTTATATGAATCTAGAAAAAGCAAATGATTTTAAACCTATTTTGAATTCTGAAGAAAAAAAACAAGTTAATCTAGTTATTCTAAACTCCCCCAATAATCCAACTGGAGCCACTCTCAGTATGGATGAGCTTAAGTTATGGGTAAAATGGGCATTAGAATACGATTTTGTCCTACTTAATGATGAATGCTACAGCGAAATCTACCAATCAACCCCGCCCATCTCAATACTTCAAGCCTCTTATGAATCAGGCAATCAAGAATTTAAAAATATTTTAGCACTAAATTCTATTTCAAAACGCTCCTCAGCTCCAGGCCTCAGGAGTGGGTTTATTGCAGGTGATGAAAATATTTTAAAAAATTACCGGAGATACCGCTCTTACATAGGATGTGCTATTCCTAATCCTCTCCAAAGAGCAAGTGCAAAGGCGTGGGGAGACTTTTGCTTGAGTGAAGATATCAGGAAAAAATATGCCAAAAATCTCCAAATTGCCCAAAAAATATTTCCACAAACATTCATCTCTCCTTATACATTTTACTTGTGGCTTGAAGTTACAGAAGATATTGACTTTACTCAAAAACTCTATGAAGAAGAAGGAATTTTAGTTCTCCCTGGAAGTTTTCTTGGCAGAGAAGGAATAGGAAAGGGTTATGTCAGAATTGCACTTGTATATGAAGAAAATATTTTAAAACCTGCCTTAAAAACTATCTCGAATTTTCTCAATTCCTATTTAAAAGGCAAACAATGATTCTCAAAAAAGATATCAGCAAACTCAAAATTCATTTCATCGGTATCGGTGGAATAGGAATTTCAGGGCTTGCCAAATATCTCAAAGCTCAAGGCGCCAACATCAGCGGTTCTGACATTACTGAAAGCAATGCCACAAGATACCTGCGCTCCATTGGTATTCCTATAACTATACCTCATAGCAAAGATGCCATCACCGACCAAGAGCTTGTCATCCATTCAGCCATTATTAAACCCGAAAATATCGAAATCCAAGAAGCTCAAAAAAAAGGAATTCTGATTCTCTCAAGAAAAGAAGCTCTAGAGTTTATTTTATGCAATAAACGAGTATTTAGCGTCTGTGGTGCGCACGGAAAAAGCACTACAAGCGCAATGCTCAGTGCTATTTTTCCTGAATTTGGAGCTATTATTGGGGCTGATACCAAAGAATATGGATCAAATGTAAGAGAAATACAAAGCCAAAGCATTGTTTTTGAAGCAGATGAGTCAGATAGAAGTTTTCTAAATTCCAATCCTTACTGCGCTATCGTTACCAACGCTGAACCTGAACATATGGAAAGTTATGAACACAGTTTAGAAAATTTCCACGCCGCCTACAGACAATTTCTTACTTCAGCTTCAAAGCGATGCATCAATGCCGAAGATCCTTTTCTCAATGCATTTGCTTCAGAATCCTGCAGACTTTTTCCCTCAAAAGATATCTCTAATATTTCTTATATCCTAAAAGAAGATGAACCTTATACCCGCTTCACTCTCAAAGACTTGGGCAGTTTTGATGTGTGGGGATTTGGAGAACACACCGCTATTAACGCTTCTTTGGCGATTTTGGCTGCCAAAACTGAACTAGAGATTGAACAAATCAGAAAAAATCTGACCCATTTCAAAGGCATTAAAAAACGCTTTGATATTATTCAAAAGGGGCAATTAACCATCATTGATGACTATGCTCATCATCCCACCGAAATCAAAGCCACGCTCGAATCTGTCAAAATCTACTCAAATCTAAAACAAAAAAACAAAATTATCGCCATTTGGCAACCTCACAAATATTCAAGGCTTTTAGACAATTTGGAAGGATTTCAAGAATGTTTCAAGAAAAATTGTGATGAACTCATCATTTTACCTGTATGGAAGGCAGGTGAAAGTGAAGTCTTCTTGGATATGGAAAAAATCTTTGGGCATTATCGCCCCATCTTTGCTCAAAAAATCAAAAAAGACAATGAACAAATCAAACTTCTCTATGGAGACAAAACAATCAAAACAATCAAAGAAGGTATTGTTATAGGTCTTGGAGCAGGCGATATTACCTATCAATTAAGGGGAGAAAAATAATGTCTTCATTATTAGCAATCTTTTTAGTGCTTGCACTGACGCTTTTACTTTTATATTTTATTCTTAGAGATTTTGGCATCATTACGCCTAAACAGAAAATAATTGCCCTTACAGCTCTAATTTTATTTGGTGCATTAGCAGCAATTTACAGTTATTTTCAAAGCAAATCAGACAAAAACGATATGATGCTCCAAACTGCTTTTTTAAGAGGTCAATCGCTTGAATGCGATGGGATTATCATTAATAAAGAAAATTTCAATCTAGTTACGGGAACATTGAGCTTTATTGGCAAAAAAAATGGGCCGATGAATAATATCATCATTTCTCTAGACAAATGCACTATAATGATCCAAGAAAATTTACCTCAAGATCCTATACCTAAGAATCTTGAAGAAGAACTTCAAAGAGACTGATGCAAGAAAATCACCGATATCAAGTCTTGATTGATAAACTTGATTTAAAAGATTTTATTGATTCCTTCAAGGAATTTTTTGCCCGTAAAAAGCCAATCCATATAGAAGGAGACAGGCTTGCTTTAAATAATTTCATTCAAGAACTTGACAAGATTGATTTTGCACCGCCTGCCAAGACTAAGGAACTAAATACGCAAATTCTACATCTTAAGAAATTTGGCGTCTTAAAACTTGAAGAAATTTTTGAATTTATAAAAATCATCCGTTATTTTATGTATCTCAAATCTCTCAGCCAAATCCCTCAAGAGTCCTACATTTGGAAATATCTCCAAAATATCCAAATCCCGACTCCAATCATTGATTTAACAAAAAATTTCGAAATCACAGGCGAAATTAAAACAGGTATTTATGAAGATCTTGATAGCTTAAAACAATCTGTCACAAGACAAAAAGCTCAAATTTCAAAAACACTTAATGAGATCATCCATTCACAAAAACTTTCTCCTTATCTTGTAGATAAACAAATCCACTATATTGACACAAATGAGACACTACTTTTAAAAGCAGGATTCAATCACATCATTAAAGGAATCATTATTTCACGCTCCCAAAACGGATTTTTCTATCTTTTACCCGAACAAATCCGCAGTATCCGTCAAAAAATCTCCGAGCTTGATGACAAACTTCAGGCTTGTCTTTATGAAATCTGCAAAAATATTTCTTCAATTTTAAACAAACACACACTTTTTTTGAGTTTTATCAATAAAGAATTTGATAAATTCGACCATCTCCAAGCTAGAGTGAAATTTGCCAAAACCTACAATCTTGAATTTGTCACCAACAAAACCACAAACAAAACAATTATCCTAAAAGACTTTTCTCATCCCGCACTACAACATCCCAAACCAATCAGTATTGATTTTTCTTCTAACCTGTTGATGATTACAGGCGTGAATGCAGGTGGAAAAACAATGTTATTAAAGTCTATTTTAACAAGTGTTTTTTTATCCAAATATTTATTGCCTATGAAAATCAATGCTTTCCATTCTAAAATCCCAAACTTTAAAAACATATTCGCCATCATCGCTGATCCCCAGAACAGTAAAAACGATATTTCCACGTTTGCAGGACGAATGTTAAATTTCAGTCAAATTTTAGGTCTTGAAGATCTCATTATCGCTATAGATGAAATCGAACTCGGAACGGATGCCGATGAAGCTAGCAGTCTTTATAAAGTGCTTTTGGAATTCTTGTTGGATAAAAACGCTAAAATCATTGTCACCACTCATCATAAAAGACTTGCCGCGCTTATGGCACAAGATGAAAGAATTCAAATGTGTGCAGCAATTTTTGATGAAGAAAAACAAATTCCTACTTATGAGTTTTTATATGGGAGTATTGGAAAAAGCTACGCCTTTGAGAGCGCTAAAAGATATGGTATCCCTGAAAATCTCATCAAAAAAGCCAAAGAAGTTTATGGTCAAGATAAAGAAAAACTCAACGAATTGATCGAAAAATCTGCGCAGCTTGAAATGGCACTCAAACAAAAAATGCTTGATCTTGAATCAAAAATAACCCAATATGAAAGAAAAAAAACTGAACAACAAAATCTTATTTATAAACTAGAATCTGATTACATCAAAGAAAAAAATTTTCTTCAAAACACTTACCAAGAGGCTTTAAATCAACTCAAGCAAAGCATTAAAGACAAAGAAATCAGCGATATCCATCGCAATATTAATAAT
This sequence comes from Helicobacter sp. 12S02232-10, assembly GCF_002272895.1. NCBI lineage: Bacteria > Pseudomonadati > Campylobacterota > Epsilonproteobacteria > Campylobacterales > Helicobacteraceae > Helicobacter > Helicobacter sp. 12S02232-10. The sequence goes on along the minus strand of NZ_MLAQ01000003.1, from coordinate 79,274 downwards.
GCCAATAAAATTTTAAGCTCGTTTAAAAAACAAAATGAGATTTTTAAAAACACTTCAGAATCTAAAAAAGAAATTAAAATCGGAGATAGAATCCAATACGGTTCTGCTAAGGGGATTGTAAAAGGGAAAAACGGAAATATATGCCAAATAGAGCTTGATGAGGGTATCAAATTAAAAATCGATGCAAAAAAACTCAAACTCATTCCAAATATTTCAATTCAAAATAAACCAAAACTACATTTTCAAAATCCTATAAATCTCAATGTCAGCTTGGATTTACACGGATTAAGGGGTGAAGAAGCGATTGAAAAATTAGATAAATTTCTATCAGATGCTCTGATTGGAGGGTTTGATGAAGTGATTGTATATCACGGGATTGGAACAGGAAAATTATCTTTTGTGATTAAAGAATTTTTAAAGACACATCCAAAAGTTTTGGCTTTTTATGATGCTCCTCCTCAAATGGGAGGATTTGGTGCAAAAATCATCAAATTATAAAATCTAAATACCCGATTTTATTTATTTAAAATCGCATTAGCAACTTTTGAAGAACTCTCTCGAATTTTTTCCATAAAATCTTTTGCTCCATTGGCAAGTTCCACACTATTGTCTATTTCATCAAGACTGATGCGAATGCTTTCAACAACTTGTGAGGTGACATCTCTCATTGAATTAATTGTGGTTGTAATTTCAGTAATTGAATGCCCTGTTCTTTCTGCAAGCTTACGCACCTCATCGGCTACAACAGCAAAACCTCTACCATGTTCGCCAGCTCTAGCAGCCTCAATGGCAGCATTTAAAGCTAAAAGATTGGTTTGATCGGCAATATCTTTGATGGTTTGAATAACAGATGTAATTTCACCAGATTGCACATCAAGAGAAGAAATAAGGTTTGAACTTGATTGTATCACTTCTGATATATGTCTGATATTCCCAGCAGTCTTATCAATGACATTGGCTCCATTTTTAGTAAGTTCATCGTTTTCCAATACCAATTCTGAAGCTAATTTTTCATTTGCCTTATCCTTATCAACCTGAGCAGTAATATCTGTAGCAAATTTAATGATCTTATAAATCTTTCCATCCACATCAAAAATAGGGTTATAATTTGCATTCAAGTAAATATGTTTGCCATTTTTTGCAATCCTCTTTACAAAATTGCCTGACTGAAATTCTCCTGCCCGAAGACTTTCCCAAAATCTCGAATATTCAATGGAATCAACAAAAGATTTTTCACAAAATATGCTGTGATGTTTCCCTTTAATCTCATCTAAAGTATAACCCACCACTTTCAAAAAATTCTCATTCGCAGAAATAATAATCCCCTTAGGATCAAACTCAATCGTAGCCATTGAGCGATTGACTGCTTTTAAGACACTTTCCAAATCATTTTTAAAAATAACATTCTGGGTTACATCGGTAGCAAATTTTATCACTCGATAAGGTTTTCCATCAGGTCCTAATATTGAATTATAAGTCGCCTCAAGCCAAACTTCTTTCCCTGATCGGGTATATCTTTCAAAAACCCCTGATTCAAATTCTCCATTCTTTAATTTATCCCAAAATCTTCTATAATCATCGGAATTTACAAATTTAGAGCCACAAAATATACTGTGGTGTTTTCCTTTAATCTCATCTAAACTATACTCCATCAATCTCAAAAAATTCTCATTCGCAGAAATAATAGTACCATCAAGACTAAATTCGATACTTGCCATTGAACGATTAACAGCCTTCAAAATATCATCCATTTTTTGCATTTCTTCCCTAAGTTTTAAATCTTCAGATACATTCTTTTTTCTAAAAAACATTAATTCTCCTCTATCATTTAAAATTTAATTATTTTCTAATTGCCTAAATAGCAAAATTCTATCTAAAAAATGGATAAAATTACCTATAAATAAGGACAACTATGATAAACATCGTACTTATCGAACCTAGAATTCCACAAAATACTGGCAATATTGGCAGACTCTGCGTAGCAGCAAACGCAAGATTGCACTTGATTCACCCATTAGGATTCTCCATTGATGAAAAATCGCTCAAAAGAGCCGGTATGGACTATTGGCAAAACCTTAAACTTAGCGAATGGGAAAATAGCGAACATTTTTGGAAAGCTCATCCAATCGATAAAAAACATTTTTTCTTAAGTACAAAAGCAAAAAAACTCTATTATGAAGGCGACTTTGAAGATGAGTGTTTTTTATACTTCGGCAGAGAAGATGCCGGACTTGATGAAAAGATCTTATTTCAAAATCCAGATCAAACCCTAAAAATTCCTATGACACAAGGAACCAGAAGCATCAATTTAGCAACCGCAGTAGGAGCAGTACTTTATGAAGCCATCAGGCAAACGGAAAATTATTTAAAATTCTAATTGCGATTTTTATAATCATTGTAATCAAAGTTTTTCAAAAGCCGGAATTCTCCATTGGAAATGACCCCTAAACTTGGGAGAGGCACACCATTAAAAGTATTATTCTTGACGATTGTATAATGCATCATATCTTCAAATAAAATCTTATCTCCCACATTTAATGGAGTTTCAAAACTATAATCCCCAATCACATCTCCAGCCAAACAAGTCGGACCTCCAAAGCGATAAGAATATTTTCCGATTTTCTCACCCTTATCTTCTTCAATTTGTTGCTCATTTCCAACCAATGATATTTTTTTAACGTTAGGACGATAAGGCATTTCAAGGCAATCGGGCATATGTGCGCTTGCACTCACATCTAAAATCGCTATGGCAATCTCATTCCAAACAATATCCACCACTTCCCCAATCAAAAAACCACTTTGCCAGCCAACTGCCTCTCCAGGTTCTAAAAAAACATCAGCATCGCCATACCTTGCCCTAAAATCCTTAATAATGGCAATCAGTTTTTGCACATCATAATCTGATCGTGTGATGTGATGCCCACCACCAAAATTAAACCATTTCATCTGAGAAGCATAAGGTTTAAAATATTTTTCAAAATGAACAAGCGTTCTTTCAAGAACATCAGAATTCTGCTCACAATGAGTATGAAAGTGCAATCCCTGAATTCCTTCCAAACCAAAATTCCGCACCCCTTTTTCAAACTCTGATGGTGTAATGCCCAAACGACTCCCCGAAATACAAGGGTTATAAATAGGAGGTTGTACTTCGCTATAAAGTGGATTTACCCGCAAACCCACTTCAATTTCTGAAAAACCTAAGGATTGGAGGTGCTTGTTTTTATTTTCAATCTTATTTTTGAATTTTTGCCACTGTGCAAAAGAATTAAAAATAATATGTGTGGCTATAGGCAACAATTGCTCCATCTCCAAATTTTTATAAGCAGGGCTAAAGACGCAAATCTCTTTATCAATCTCTCGAGAACCAAATTCCTCAAAAGCAAGCATAGCTTCATAAATACCGCTTGCACAACATCCTTTAATATAATCCCTTATGAGTTCAAAACTTCGCCAAAACGCATATCCTTTAAGGGCAAGTAAGACTTTAGCACCACTTTCTATTTGAACAAAATTTAATATCTTGAGATTTTTTTTAAGCTTATCTTCTTCAAGAACATAACAAGGGGTTGGGATTTTAAAAAAATTCATATCTTAAATCGTTTGCCTTTCAATGATAAATTGCTTAACGGCTCTCTCTATGTCAATGGGGTTTGATTTGGATATAAAATCATCGGCATTTAAAGATCTTGCCATACTCTCATTACTGCTCCCGCTCATTGAAGAATTAACAACGATGGGAATATGGGAAGTTTCAGAATTATTTTTTACCTGCTTGATGACTTCAAAGCCACTTGCTTCAGGCATTTCCAAATCTGTGATAATCATTCCAATATTATCAATATCTGTAGTGGGAGCGAATAAATAATCAAGAAGTTTTTGCCCATTGATAAAATCATTATGCTCTACCCCAAGCCTGTCTAAGATAATTTGCATTGTTTTTAAAACACTCGGGCTATCATCAGCAAGCAATATACTTTTATTGGTTTTAACTTTGCTGACTTTATTCAATTCTTCGTGTTTTTCCTCCTCTATCCAAGGAAAAACATCCACAAGCATTTTTTCAATATCTACCACCTGCACAAGCTTCCCATCAAAATACCTCGTGCGACTCACTAATTTACTATTTCCTCCATTCCCGCCCACACCAGCACTTTGTTCCATTTCTGTCCATTTTTTATTTAAGATCCTATCGGCCTCATAAATCCTGACGCCAATTGTCCATTTGGAAAACTCACAGATCATAATAATATCGTCTTCGCCTTCTTCGCGCTGGATTCTATAAGGTCTTAAATCCTTACTCTTATTCTTGCTGTCATAATAAAACCATTTTTTCATATCAATCAAAGGAATGGTAAGCTCCCTAATCGTAATAAGACCTTCGACCAAAGAACTGTTTTCGTGACTGACAATCGTAAGAGCACCTTGATATTTGACAACTTCCCTTATTTTAAAGACATTGACAGCATATAAATCTCTATTTTTTTCCAAACGAAAGCACAGCAATTGAAGTTCATTATTTTTATGCAAACTCGTAACTTGATCAACTTGCGATAGATTTGACATATCCTGTTCCTTCATTGAAGTAAATATTCTCTGACTATCATAACATAGTTTTATTCCAAAAAACTTTAAGTCCGTTTAGCAGGATAACAACAATGCTTGCAAAGCTCCTCGCAAGCTTCCCCTCGCATAAACCCTTCTCGTATCTTAGAGGCTTTGGGCGAAGAAAGAATATCTGTAAGATATTGGTGATGCAAATTTCCCAAATTAATTTTTCCTTCTGAATCCACACAGCAAGGAACAACAGTTCCATCTGCTAAAATAGCTACTTGAGAAATCAATCCGTGACAATATTTGTTTAGATTGGGAAGCTCTTGGGTTTCAATTTTGGGCCATTGAAAAGTTCTTGTAATGTTTAAAAAAACTTTTTTACCCAAACGAAAACGCATTCCAAGCTCTTTATCCTCAATCCCAAATTCTTTCAAAATGCAATCCTTAACCCAACACAGCTCATCTAAAGAAGTCTCTTGAAGCCTCAAATTAATAAAATTAGGCGTATCTTTTAAAATTTTATAAGCACAAAGCTTGAATATGTTTTTAAGGTAATCTTTATGGGCGTGATTATTTTTATCAAAACCTGCATTCAAAGAAACTGAAAGCTGAAAAATCGGAGGAGAAAGGAGCAGATCAAATAAAGACGGGTGCAAATAAAATCCACTTGTCACCAGTTCAACTTTCAAATCATATCTTTGAGCAATATCTAAATAATCCCCTAAATTCTTGATTCTGCACGGATCGCCCAATACGTGAAAAGTAACACGTTCGCAAAGAGGCGCACTTTGTTCGCAAGCTTTTTTGAACAAATCCAAAGACATCGTTTTACGAATGTTTTTTGGGTTGGGGCAAAAACTGCATTTTAGCCCACAAATATCACTCAGTTCTATATAAATTTTTTTAAATCTAAACATTAAATTCAATTATTTAGTAGGTTTTAAGTTTCATCAGAAAAGACTTAAAATGCTTAATATTTCGATATGCAACACTTACCATCGAGATAAAAACTCCTAAAATTTTTACAAAAACATCAACCCAAAACTTGGATCATTAAATCTATACATTGAATCGAAAATGCATCACATCACCATCTTGCACGATATAGTCTTTGCCTTCTATTCTAACAGCTCCAGCTTCTTTGGCTTTTGTTTCACCGCCGTATTTAATAAAATCTTCATAAGAAATTGTTTCTGCACGGATAAAACCTTTTTCAAAATCCTTATGGATGACCCCCGCAGCCACAGGCGCACTATCGCCTTTATGAATCGTCCAAGAACGAACCTCTTTAACCCCTGCGGTAAAATAATTAATCAAACCCAACTTAGCAAAGCCTGTGCGGATAATCTGTTCTAAGCCACTTTCCTCACACCCCAAGCTTTCTAAAAATTCTTTACGTTCTACATCATCCATTCCAACCATTTCTTCTTCAAGTTTCGCACAAAGCATAATAACCTCTGAATCATTGGCTTGGGCATAATCTTGAACCTTTTTAAAATATTCATTAGGAAAACCAACGGACTCTTCATTAACATTAGCCCCATAAATAACCTCTTTATTACTCAAAAATCGTAACTCTTTATCAAGAGTAACAAAAACTTCATTATCTTTATCTTTAAAAGTCCTTATCGGATTGGAATTTTCCAAATGTTGCAAAAGCACAAATGCGCATTCCAAAGTTTCTTTGGCACTTTTATCTGTCTTTGCTTGTCTTTGAAGTTTTTCAATCCGTTTATTGAGGGTTTGTATATCTGCAAGCAAAAGTTCAAGCTCAATAATTTCAATATCTGAAATCGGATCAATCCTGCCTTCCACGTGAGTAATGTTTGAATCCTCAAAACAACGCACGATATGCAAAATCGCATCGCACTCCTTGATATTAGCCAAGAATTGATTCCCTAATCCTTCTCCTTTGCTTGCACCTTTAACAAGCCCAGCAATATCTACAAATTCAACAACTGAATGCAAAATTCTTTCAGGATTGACAATTCTTGCAAGCTCTGAAAGTCTTTTATCAGGAACATTAACAATTGCCCGATTCGGTTCAATGGTACAAAAAGGATAATTCGCAGATTGTGCATTCTGAGCTTTTGTGAGTGCATTAAAAGTGCTTGATTTGCCCACATTTGGCAACCCAACAATTCCGATAGAGAGACCCATTTTAGCCTCTCTTTGTTACATCAAGGATAAATTCAACACACGCCCTTACACCAGCACCACTTGCTCCTGCGGCATTAATGTCCCATTCCCTCTCAACAAAAGCAGGACCAGCAATATCAATATGCAACCATTTATCCTTATATTCAGGACGGATAAATTCGCTCAAAAACATTCCTGCTGTAATAGCTCCGCCATATCGGGAAGAAGCAACATTACAAACATCAGCAATTTTAGATTCGATAAGTTTGGCAAGATGGCGATTGAAGGGAAGTTTTGCCATCAATTCACCCGACTTTAAAGCTAATTTTTCAAATCTGCTTTTAAGATCCTCATTATGCCCCATAATCCCACTTGTATATTCTCCCAATCCAAGCACACAAGCTCCTGTAAGAGTGGCAAAATCAATCAAATAATCCGGTTTCAAATCCTGCGCATAACTCAAGCAGTCTGCCAAAACCAATCGCCCTTCTGCATCGGTATTGCGTACTTCAATCGTTTTACCCTCACGAGCAAACAAGACATCATCAGGTTTGTAAGCATTTCCCCCGATCATATTTTCAGTTGCGCCTACAATTGAATGGACTTCAGCTTCAATCCCCATTTTTGCAAGTGCATTAATAATTGCCAAAACAGCACATCCTCCGCTTTTATCCGCTTTCATTGTTACCATATAATCTGCAGGCTTCAAGCTCAATCCCCCGCTATCATAAGTAAGTCCCTTGCCTACAAGCACAATTTTTACCTTTGATTTCTTTGGCTTATAAGTCAAATGGATCAATCTTGGAGGATGAACAGATGCCCTATTTACGGCCAAAAAAGCTTGCATTTTTTCTTTTTTGAGAAATTTTTCATCGCCAATAAAGCATTTAAGGTCATTTTCATCAGCAATTTTTTGAGCCAAATCTGCCATAAACAAAGGAGTGGCATATTCTGGGGGCGTATTGATAGCATCTCTGGCTAAAACAATGCTTTGAGCTAAGATCAAAGCCTTGTCCAAAGCTTTTTGCAAGGGCTTTACAGGAGTTTTGTCAAAACTTTCATTGGCGATAAAAATTTCCTTTAAGATTGGTGAAAATTTTTTACTTTTATACTGATTGAATTCATACAATCCAAGCAACATTCCCAAAAATATCCCCTGCATCATTTCCTCATCACCATAAACACCTATTTTGGCATTTTTAAAAGGCATTTTTTTGATATAACGGATCACTTGCGCAGCAGACTCTCTAAAAATATCAACATTTAAAAGATTCACTCCTGCATAAACAATCTTATTTTGCTGATCAAAAAAAATCCCTTCGCCTTCATATCCAAATTCTTTCAAAACCTCAGGTTGGATCCAAAAATGCTTAAGATTTTTATTAACAACAAACACAATCGTTAAATCCGCCTTTGTCTGGGCAAGATTTGTCTTTTTTAAACTAATTTTTAACATCGTTTTTTCCTTCTTTCACCTCTAATCGAGATTGGATCTTTTGAATTTTTTTATCAATCTTTTTAGTATGGGAATTAAAATACCAAATCACAAATCCCAAGAAAACAACCAATAAAATAATAAAAATATAAGGATGGTGTTTGAGCCATCCTAAAATATGCAAAATCTGATCCCCTAAAAACCACGCCAATAAAATCGTTACAGAGGCCCAAACCCAAGCACTGATAAGATTAATGATCGCGAATTTTAAAGCACTGTAACGCGTCAAGCCAATACTGATAGGTATAATTGTCCGCATTCCATACATATATCTCTGAATAAAAATAATCGGCCATCCGTATTTTTGGAGCAGCAAATGCGCTAAAGCAAGCTTTCTGCGTTGTTTGCTCAAATGCTTCTGGATATACCCCTTATTAAATCTACCTATATAAAAATAAATCTGATCTCCGGCAAATCCTCCAAGACCCGCAACAAATACAGCTAAAAAAACATTCATATGCCCAGTATGTGCTGCGATTCCAGCAAATATCAAACCAAGCTCACCCTCTAAAATACTCCACAAAAATAAAATCAAATAGCCCCAATCAGCTACATAAGTATCCCAAAGTTCAATAATATACGTCTCAATGCCCATTTTCAAGCCCTGCATCCAATATCGTAAATACCTGAATAAACTCGCGTAATTTTTCAGATCCTCCCAATTCAGGTAAATCCAATATAAAGCAAGCTTCTACACACTTTGCCCCTACACTCTCAATCAATCTAACCGCTGCTTGGGCAGTTCCTCCTGTAGCAATCAAATCATCAATCAAAATAACCCTAGCTTCCTTTATATTTCTAAAAGCATCGATATGCATTTCAATTTCATCAAAACCATATTCCAAGCTGTACTTTTCACTCACGGTTGTAAAAGGAAGTTTGCCTTTTTTTCTAATAGGGACAAAACCTACTTTCAAAGCATAAGCCAAAGCTGCGCCAAAAATAAATCCGCGAGATTCAATACCAGCAACAAAATTTATATCTAAAGGTTCATAGCGTTCCTTTAAGGTATCAATCAAAGATGAAAACAAAACCGAATGGTTTATCAAAGTTGTGATATCTTTAAACAAAATCCCTGGTTTTGGATAATCAGGTATGTCTCTAATGGAAGAAAACAGATCTTTTTTGAGTTTTTCAGAAATTGGGAGCATATTTTTCCTTATAGCAAAGCTTCGATTTTTTGTTCCAAATCTTTTATCCTGCTTTTATATTTGTCTGTCTCAATGCGATATTGAGAATTCCTTTGCTTGAGTATTTTGACTTCATTTTTGAGTGAATTCATTTCTTGGGTCAAGATATCGATATTACCCAAAGCCCTTTGAAGCTGAAGTTGGTGTTTTTGGATCAAAATTTCAGCCTCTTGGAGCGTAAGCTTCATTGAAGCTGAGTTCCTTTCTTCTTTTTCGGCGATGGATTTATAAAAAAAAGTTTTTATAATCATATAAAGAATAAAAAGAATAAAAGCAGTAATCAAAAACCATTCTATCGCCATATTCATCATCCTTGCCGTCCCCTATAAATCGAAATTCTCAATTTTTGAAATCCTGCATTCGTGCCTGCCGCCTTCAAAATCAGTTTGAATAAAAGTCTCCAAAATTGATTCTACTTCACCAAGCCCACTAATACGTTCGGCCAAACACAAGACATTAGCATTATTATGGAGCCTAGACATCTTTGCCATATAGGCATCCAAGCATAAGGCAGCCCGTATGCCCTTATAACGATTAGCAGCAATACTCATTCCTAATCCCGTGCCACAAATCAATATCCCTCTAGCATCTTGTGTTTTTAAAATCTCCGTACAAACCTTGCGGGCAAAATCAGGATAATCAACTTTCTGAGAATCTTTAGGAAGAAAATCAATGATCTCAAAACCTTTTGATAAAAGATAATTTTTCACAAAATCTCCCAAAATAAGCCCAGCATGATCGCTACCTAAGATATAGATCATTTAAAATCCTTTTTATGTCAATAAAAAACGCAATAAGAATTGCGTCGGATAAAAAAATACTTGCGATAAAGGTGTTGCCAAAATGATTAAAAGAATTATCATTCCATAAGGACTTATCTGATAAAAAAATTTCGGTATACCCTGAATGCCCATTTTTAAACAAAGAAAAGATAAAGCCTGCGAACCATCTAAAGGAGGAATGGGCCAAAGATTAAAAATTCCCAACACAACGTTGTAAATAATAAGCTGGACAAAAAACAAAATCAAAATCTGCATCCAACCCTCTGAAGCACTGCCAAAAACCCCACTAAACAAAATTCCACTAATCATAAGTGCTAAAATCAAATTATAAGCCACGCCTGCCAAACTAACAGCTATACCCGCACCATAGCCCCATCTTTGGATAATAAGATTCATATTGACCGGAACAGGCTTTGCCCAGCCAAACAAGAAAGGTGCTTGAACAAAAAATAAAATCAAAGGAATTAGGATAGACCCCACAGGATCAATATGCTTCAACGGATTGATGCTAAGCCTTCCCATCTTTTTTGCCGTATCATCACCATAACGAAATGCCACATAACCGTGCATAATTTCGTGTCCGATGATAGCAATCAAAAAAGCAAATACTTTTAAGAAAATTGCAGACATATTTTGATCGGAAAAATTCATTATGTTCCTGCCTTTTCCCCAAGCTGTTTTTCAAGACCTTCAACGGTTTTAAACATTCGCTTCCATCTAATCGTAAAAAGTGCCTTAGGATTCTTATCTGCACCCGCTTCAACGCTGTTTTTGAGATTAATACTAAAATAAATAAACCACGGCTTCCCTACAACATTTTTGTAAGGTATGCTGCCCCAAAATCTAGAATCGTTACTATCATCGCGGTTGTCCCCTATCATAAAAAACTCATCAGGAGAAATTTTCTTATAAAACACAAGTTCTCCATCAAGATTCAAAGGCATCATTGCAATTCCACGGCGATTAGGGTCATCATTGGCACCCAAAAATCCATTGTTAAAAGACTCTTGAGCTATATTGGCCATCACAAAATAAGACGAATTACCGTTACTATAATGAATTCCAGGGTGATCTTGAGAATAAGGCTCAAAAACAAATTTCTTATCCATCATTACAACAATCCTGGAAGATTCATAGTGGGACTGCACATAATCATCGCCCTCATATGGATGCAAATAAAATCCGTTTTGTGTAAAAATAACCTCATCCCCACCAACTGCAAAATTTCTTTTGACATAATAAGTTTTGGGTTCGTGCGGAGGGATAAAAATAACAATATCACCACGCTGTGGTCTTTTGCCAGCCAAAAGATGACCATTTCCCTTAAAATCTGGAAGTATCGGGAGTTCAATCCACGGGATTTTTGGAATAGGAATGCCATAAGAAAATTTTTTAACAAACAGCATATCTCCTTCGTATAAAGTCCCTACCATTGAACGTGATGGGATAACAAAAGCTTGTGCCACAAAAAAGATTACAAACAAAACAATGATAATAGTGCCTGTCCAACTGGCACAGAAGTTATAAACAGATTTTAAAAATTTCATCTAATTCCCTATACTTTTTTATTATTTTCAATTTTTCGTTTTTTAGTTGCTAAAAGCGTATTTTGCAACAGAGAAACAATTGTCATTGGTCCTACGCCACCTGGTACAGGAGTGATAAAAGCCGCTTTTTTGCTCACAGCCTCAAAATCCACATCACCGACCAATTTCCCATTTTCCAAACGATTGATTCCAATATCAATGACAACTGAACCTTCACAAACCATATCTGCACAAATCAATCTAGGCTTACCCACACCAACGCAAACAATATCTGCATTTCTAGTAAAAAATCCTACATCTTTGGTCATTATATGGCAAATACTGACCGTTGCACCAGCATTTAGCATCAATGAAGCCAATGGTTTGCCGACGATATTGCTAGCTCCAATTATAGCAACATTTTTACCCTTTAAAGGAATGCGATAGTTTTCTAAAAGACTCATTACCCCCATCGGAGTAGCCGGTTTAAATGCATCAATACCTGCAAAAACCCTCCCAATATTAAAAGGATGGAATCCATCAACATCTTTTTGTGGATCAATTGCTTCCAAAACAGATTTTGTTTCAATATGCTTAGGCAAAGGAAGTTGGACTAAAATCCCATCAATTTCAAAGTCATCATTGAAATTTTTGATGATTTTTAATAATTCTTCCTGCGTAATTTCTTGGGGTAATTTTTTTGCCACACAAACTACGCCGCAACGTTCGCAAGCTTTTACCTTCATATTTACATACGCGCAACTAGCAGGATCTTCCCCGACCAAAATAACCGCAAGCGTCGGTACCACTTTCTGCCCCCTGAATAAATCTGTTTGGGCAATAATCTGCTTTTCAATAATTTCTGCTAAAGATCTGCCATCAAGGAGCGTCATTTTATCGCCTTTAAAATTGAAATGCTGTATTATAATAAAATCTCTATAACTTTAAAAGGAAACTTTATGCTTCTAAACAACAGATTTATCTGTTTTTCTCTTTTTCTTATCTTTCCTGCCTGCCTTATATCCCAAAATTCCAAAGATGAAAGTTTTATCACACCCCAAGAATATGGAAAAAAACTTTATGAAAATCCTCGAAACATAGGTTGCATTAAATGTCACGGAAAAAATGGAGAAAGTGAAGTCATAACAAGCTATAAAAATAAAGGTAAAAATAAAATCATCAAAACACCAAAAATTAATGATATGGATTTTAAAACCTTCAAAAAAGCTATGAGCAAAGATAAGGGCATTATGCCCAAATACGACTTGACAGATGAAGAAATCAAAGCCATTTATCTCTATATCACTTCAAAAAAATAATTTATTTTTCATCGCTCCAACCTTTCATACAATGCCTTACTTGTAATAACCCAAACTTTTTTGAAATACGCTAGCTCGCAATTCTTTTAAAATTTAATGCTATGATTGCACTTTATTAATCTAAGGATTTTTTATGCATTTACAACGCGTCAAAGAAGCTATCAACGCTATCAAAAATGGTGAAATGATTATTATTATGGATGATGAAGATAGAGAAAATGAAGGCGATTTAGTAATGGCAGGTATCTTTTCAAGCCCTGAAAAGATTAACTTTATGGCTCAAGAGGCTAGAGGATTGATCTGTGTTTCTATCACAAAAGAAATTGCTCAAAAACTTGACCTCCCCCCAATGGTAAATCACAATAGCTCTAATCACGAAACTGCTTTTACCGTCTCTATAGACGCCAAAAAAGCTAAAACAGGTATTTCAGCTTTCGAACGCCATCTTACCATTGAATTGATGTGTAATGAAAACACGACTCCTGATGACTTTGTGCGTCCAGGTCATATTTTCCCTCTCATTGCCAAAGAGGGCGGGGTTCTAGTCAGAACAGGACATACAGAGGCAAGTATCGATATCTGCAAACTCGCAGGCATCAAACCTGTAAGCGTGATTTGTGAGATTATGAAAGAAGATGGTTCTATGGCAAAAAGAGGGGATAAATTCCTTGCTGAATTTGCAAAAAAACACCATCTAAAAACACTTTATGTCTCTGACCTCATCAGCTATAGACTCCAAAATGAAAACCTTTTGAAAGTTCTTTCAAAACAACAATCTGATTTCTTAGGATCTATATGTGAAAAAATCGTTTTTATGGATCATCTTCAAAGGGAACACATTGCTTTTAAATTCCAAGACAATGCTATCCCACTTGTCAGATTTCATACTATCAAAAGCGATTATGAGCTTCTTAGTGAGGGAAAAAATTATGAATTTTTAATGCGTTCCATTGATAAACTCAAACAAATGGGCGGATATCTGGTATTTATTAACGACAATACCAATAATGGAGACATCATCAAAAGCTTTGGCATTGGCGCACAGATATTAAAACTTCTAGGCATTAAAGATTTCAAACTCATCACTTCCAACAATGTACGAGCATACAATGCCTTAAGTGGGTTTGATTTACGGGTTATTGAATCTGTGCAAATCTAGGTTTTTCTAGCAATCAAAGTGCCAAAATTGACCCATTTAAACAACACTTCTACACTTTCAAAACCGGAATTTTGGAGCATTTGAATATTTTCTTGCAAGCTGTAAGGAACCAAAACATTTTCCAAAGCCTCGCGTTTTGATACTATTTCATTCTGAGTATAACCCTGCTCTTTTTTGTAAAGATAATAACGCTCAATCATTTGTTTATCTAAAACCTTATCTTGAGTCGTCATTTTTTCGCTCATAATAAATATTCCTCCGCTGTTTAAACCTTGAAAGATTCTTTCTGCAAGCAAGCTTCTTTGCATTGGTCTGACAAATTGCATTGTATAGTTGGCAACAACTGCGCAAGCATTATGGATATCAAAATTTAAAAAATCTTGGCAGATAAAATCAATTCTTTTACCATAAGCACTTGCTTTAAGCCCTGCTCTTTCAATCATTGCACTTGAATTATCCACTCCCACTAAATTTACCTTGTTATTATCAAGCTTGCCAGCAAGTTCGAGTAAAAAATTTCCTGTCGAACACCCCAAATCATAAACCCAAGTATTGGGGCAAAGAGCTTGAAGCACAAAATCAGCACAAAGTCTTAAAGACTCTGTATAATAAGGAATTGAGCGCGCTGCCATATCATCAAATACACTTGCAACCTCTTCATCAAACTCAAATTGTTTGGCAAAAGGAGTGGAAAAAAGTTCGTCTTTCATTAAAGTTTTGCCATTCCAAATATCGGAGAACTAGGGCTTGCATAGCTCTTTTTTTCTATTCTCCCACTCAAAAAACTTTTTCTACCACTTATGACAGCGTATTTCATTGCTTCAGCCATCATTACAGGATCTTTTGCCATCGCAATAGCAGTATTTGTTAAAACTCCATCTGCCCCCAATTCCATTGCAATAGAAGCATCCGAAGCACAGCCTACACCCGCATCAACAATAACAGGAACCTGAATAGCTTCTTTAATAAAACTGATATTATAACGATTTTGAATCCCCAACCCGCTTCCAATCGGAGCAGCCAGTGGCATTACTGCGCACGCACCGGCATCTTCGAGCCTTTTTGCAACAATAGGATCATCATTCGTATAAGCAAGCACACAAAAACCTTCTTTAGCTAATACCTCGCACGCTTTAAGTGTTTCAATCACATCAGGATAAAGCGTCCTTTGTGTGTCTCCAATGATTTCAAGCTTGATAAAATCAATGCCGATTGCCTCTCTTACAAGTCTAAAAAGCGTAATAGCCTCTTGAGCATTTGTGCAACCTGCTGAATTGGGCAAAAAATCCACCTTAGTATCTTTAAAATAATCTAGTAGATTTTCTTCATTTGGATTTGTAATATTTACCCGTCTGACTGCCACAGTTATCACCTGCGCCCCTGAAGCCAAAGTAGCCTGCTTAGTAGTGGAAAAATCTTTGTATTTTCCACTACCTACAATCAACCTTGATTCAAAAGTTTTAGAACCGATTTTTAATAAATCTTGCATATTTTTACCTTATTGCATAATAATGAAAGCGATTATAACAAATCTTTTATACCAAATCTGAACGGCTTGAATTTGAAAAATACAACATACAATCTCCAAAGTGCAAATAAAATCCTCTCAACGTTTCATCTTTGCAAATAAAAATATCAGAGCAACAACATAAACAAGCCCGCCAAATATCCAAAACATATCGATAAGACCAAATGCTTTTGCTATAGGTTGGGTAATAAAGGGCGAAATAAATTGACCCATAAAAAGCGATGCTGCCAAAAATCCGTAAGCTTTAGCACGTTCAAAGTCTTTTGCAAGCATAAATAACCACGAACTATTATTTACCATCATCACACCAAGTCCTGCACCCATTAAAATAAACGCTATTAAAACCGTGGCATAATTATGAAATATCCCAACAATCACAAAAGAAGTTCCTATTAAAAATAATGCTAAAAAATAAATTTTAAATATATTCAAATAACTTCTCAAACGATTGTAGAATAACGAAAATATGGCCATAGAGACAGAAGCAGTCGCCATAGAAATACCCACATATGAGCTGTCCATTTCTAATGTATGAGTGATAAAAAAGGGTAACTGGGTAGGAGCAATATAAAACATTGCCATACAAAAAATTCCCAGAAAATAAACTGGAAGAAATTTTATTATAGAAAACTTTTTTTCTAAATCGGATGAATCTTGAGAATTTCGTATATGGCGTTCGGGTTCAAAAAGCATTAAAAAAGCAAAAACTAAGATTAAAATTCCAAGTAAATAAGCCAAAAATGGGTATCTCCAATCTAAATTTGAAAGATAACCCCCTAAAATTAAAAAAATCGCCCCTCCAAAAGCCATAAAAAACCCTTGCATACTTAGGGCTTTTTCTCTTTTAGCTCCAGTATAATAATCACTCAAAAGCACACTAACCCCCGTCATCAAAAATGCAGTTGCAATGCCAAAAACAGCACGAGAAATCAGAAGCAAATATAAATTATCCAAAAAGAATCCACTTGTTCCAGACAAACTCCAAACTAACATAGCTGGATAAATCAGTTTAAGCCTGCCGAATCTATCAAACATAAAACCGCTAATAGGAGAAAAAAACATAATAAAAAGCGCAGGCAATGTCAAAATAAGCTTTGACAAAAATCCTATATTTTCAACATCAGAAAAATGCGCTTCTAATGCAGGCAAAGAAGGGGCAATAATCGTGCTACCCAAAACAGTGAGTGCAGCAATGCTAAAAAGAGCAGTTTTAAATACAAAACTATCGGTATTTTTTGATTTTAAAATCAATTTTGGGGTATCCATATATATTAAATCCTAGAAATAAAATAATGTTGCATATGCAACCATTTAAAAAAGCATAAAAAACCCGTAAAAACGGGCAGTAGAGGGTAAGAAAAGAATCAAGCTTCCTTATGGAGATCATTCATATAAAAAGCCACAGAATTGACGCCCTCTTTTTTCGCCCATTCATAAGCTTCTGACACAAATTTCCAATTAATATGATTATAAAATTTATCCAAATAAGCCGCTCTAGCATTTTTGTGATCAATGTAATAAGCATGTTCCCAAACATCCACTACAAGCACAGGAACTTTACCTTCAGTTACAGGTGTAGCAGCATTACTTGTTTGGACTATTTCAAGCTTTTGAGAAGAAGGGTTATAAACCAACCAACACCAACCTGAACCAAATAGCCCAGTTGCAGCTTTTAAATAAGACTCTTTAAAAGAATCGATCGAGCCAAAATCTTTACTGATAGCATCTTTCACATCCGAACTCATCTCACTTGTTGTTGGAGCAATGCAATCCCAATAAAAATCGTGATTATAAACCTGAGCTGCATTATTAAATAAACCACCATTAGCTTTAGTAACGATCGCAAACAGATCTTTACTTGCAAACTCAGTATCTTGGATTAAATTGTTTAGATTATTCACGTAAGTTTGGTGATGTTTTCCATAATGAAAATCAAACGTAACAGGGCTTAAAAAGTCTCCCATACTATCTTTAGCATAAGGTAATTCTCTTAATTTGAACATAATATGTCTCCTAATAATTTTAGTTGTAAAAACTCACTAATTATAATCATTTTAATTCTATTTTTGATAAATAAATTAAAATCTATTTTTTATCTTTACAGATCTTTTAAAGAATGCAGCCATTCCAAATTTGCCTGCACTTCATTACCACACTTTTGCAAAAGACCATTGCGAATAGAATTTAACGACACAATATCAAGAGATTTCATCATTTCTGCATTTAAAACCGTGTTTTGCGCAGAATCCTCAAGTCGATTGAGTAAAGATTCTATTTCTTCAATCAACCCATCCTTAGTCACAATTTCTCCATAAGCATTCAGCATTGATTCCTTATCTTGCATTTTCAAGCTCTTTTTCCAATGCTTCAGTAAAAACACTACTATAGCCTGCATTTTGAGGGATCTTATCTTTAAATTCTCTCAAAATACTAAAATAATCTTCTATCGTAATTTCTCCTTTTAAAAGCTCGTATTTGAGATAAACCCAATAGGTATTCAACACATCGCTCCGACAATATTCATCAATTTTAGCAATCTTGTTTTTTTCTTCTGAATTTTCATCATAATAAACTTTATATACAAGATCCCCGCTCATATCATATTTACCAGGTATCCCAAGCATCGCACAAACAGAATCGAGCTTGAGATTACGCACCATCCCAAAACTTCCCAAACTTTCAAGCAAATCAGTATGAAATCGCTCAGAAAATCTTTGACGATAATTCTCCCATTTGCTTTTATTGAATGCAGCATTATCTTGCTCATAATAAGCAGTTGCACTCAAATTGTAACGCATAGCTCGAAGCATAATCGCAGGTATGTCAAATCCTCTACCATTAAAGCTCACGAGTTTAGGTTGGGATTTGTTAAAAAATTTTAAAAAATCCTCAATGAGATTTTCCTCTTGATCATTTTGCGATTCCCCAAGAAGATTTTTACCAAAATTTCCAACTTTCATAAAATGCCCGTAATCATCAGCAATAACGCTTGCTATAGAAACAATTTTATGGAGATAAAGAGGTAAAAAATCACTCCCGCTTTTTTCTTTTTGCTCCTCCATTGCTATTTTGCAAATCTCTAAAGATGAATCAGCTTTAATATGAGAAAAACTCTTCTGAATCAAAGCAACATCTGGAACGGTTTCAATATCAAATACACAAATCATTTTTTTCCTTTTTATAGGTGTAATTATTTTTGTTTGCCCTCATAATTAAAAACAGGTAAGCCTATTTTATAATAAATTGCCAAAAGTCTCAAAATCACCCCGCAAATCAAAGTAATGATACTTGCTATCAAAACCTCAACACCAAAGTATTGAATCAAAATATAATATAAGCTAGCCGTTATCATTGCTACACCCGCATAAAGCTCCTTTTGGAAAACTAAAGGAATACGATTACAAAAAATATCCCTCAAAATACCTCCAAAAACACCCGTAATAACTGCACTGCTAACAATAAGCACAAAGCCATAATCCATTTTTCTAGCTACTTCTGCACCAATAATGCTAAAAAGAACAAGTCCGAGCGAATCCAAAAATAAAAATAAAGATTCCAATCGAGTCATCACCGAAGCAATGCGGGTAGTCAAAATGGATGCGACGCAAATGATGATCACATAATGGGGATTTGCCACCCACGTAAGGGGATAATGCCCAAACAAAACATCACGTATCGATCCCCCTCCAATGGCTGTTACCAAAGCAATAAACATAACTCCGAATAAATCCATTTTATAACGCCCCGCAGCCAAGGCTCCGCTCATAGCCTCTGCAGTAATGCCTATTATATAAAGTATCGTCAAAAGCATTGCAATCTTACCCCTAAAATATCTGAATGAATCTAAAATTTTAGTACAATCCCATCAGATATATTATCCAAAATAACAAGGAAAATTGATGCGTGAAATCATTACCAGATTTGCCCCTTCTCCAACCGGATATCTTCATATTGGAGGACTACGAACGGCACTATTTAACTACCTTTATGCCCGTGCCCATCAAGGCAAGTTTTTTTTAAGAATAGAAGATACAGATTTAGCAAGAAATTCTTTGCAGGCTGCTGAAGCGATCATTGAAGCTTTCAAATGGGTGGGTATGGATTATGACGGAGACGTTGTTTATCAATCAAAACGCTTTGATTTATATCAAAGCTATATCCAAAAACTTATCAAAGAAGATAAAGCCTATTACTGCTATATGACAAAAGAAGAGCTTGACGCGCTTAGAGATGAACAAAAAAATCGAGGTGAAACACCAAGATACGATAACCGTTATAGAGATTTCAAAGGAACTCCTCCAAGCACAATCCCTCCTGTGGTAAGAATCAAAGCCCCATTAACGGGCACAATAGAATTTCACGATGGCATAAAAGGGGACATTAAAATCAATTCCAAAGAATTGGACGATTTCATCATCGCTAGAAGCGATGGAACCCCTACATATAATTTCGTAGTGAGCATTGATGATGCTCTAATGGGGATTACTGATGTCATTCGTGGGGACGATCATCTTTCCAACACACCCAAACAAATCATCGTCTATAATGCACTCGGGTTTAAAATTCCCAAATTCTATCACGTTCCGATGATTCTCAACCCACAAGGGCATAAGCTTAGTAAGCGTGATGGAGCAATGGGAGTAATGGATTATAAAAAAGCAGGCTATTTGCCCGAAGCCATTTTAAACTTTTTGGTTCGTTTGGGCTGGAGTTATGGGGATCAGGAAATATTCAGTATGCAAGAGATGCTTGCATATTTTGATCCAAACGCATTGAATTCTTCTCCAAGCAGTTATAATCAAGAAAAATTTCTCTGGCTCAATGCCCATTACATCAAAAAAACATCCAATGATGCACTTCAAAAACTTCTAGAAGATTTTAACTGTCCAAATTTAACTCCGCCCAAAAGAGATGTTCTTTACGCATCTCTGAAAGATAGAACCCAAACACTTAAAGATTTTGCCCTATCTGCGAATGAAATACTGACTCCTCCCAAAATCTATGAAGAAAAGTCCCTTAAAAAAATTGAACCGCAAGCCTATAAAATTTTAGAAAACTTCAGCAACACACTTAAAAATGTTTCTTTTGACACGCAAGATAATCTAAACGCACATATCCATTCCTTTATGGATTCAAACTCCCTCAAAGCAGGTAAGTTTATGCAACCTCTACGAATTGCTCTACTTGGAAAATCCGGAGGGATAGGTTTGCCTGAAGCGATGTTTGTTATCGGAAAAGAAGAGGTTATAAAAAGAATTCAAAAGTTTTGCAACACTTGATGAATCCTTAACTTTTCCGCAGTAGAATATCCCCCATATCAAAAATAAAACACAAAGGACATTTATGAAAAAGTTTCTCTCAATTGCTGCAGTAATCGCACTTTCTATAAGTGCAGTGAATGCAAAAAACTTTACGATTGACCCAGCACATTCTTCCGTAGGATTTGAAGTTGAACATATGCTTATTAGCAAAGTCAATGGCGAATTTAACACTTTTAATGGAGTCTTAGACATCGATCCAAGCACAAAAAAAATCAATAAGTTTGAAGGAGAAATCAATATTGGCTCTGTAGATACAAAAAACTCAAAAAGAGATGCCCATTTAAAAACAAGCGATTTTTTTGATGCAAGCAAATTCCAAAAAGCAACTTTCAAAATGACACAACAAAAAGGTGATAAGATTTATGGAGATCTTACTATCAGAGGTATCAAAAAACCCGTAGTATGGGAAGTTGATATAAAAGGACCTGGCACCAATCCAATGACAAAAAAACAACTGATGGCTTTGGAAATCAGCGGTAAAATCAATCGAAAAGATTTTCAAGTCGGGACTGAAACTCCAAATGCAATCGTAAGCGATGAAGTTAAAGTAAAAATCCAAATAGAAGCTTCAGAATAATCTGAAGCTTCTATAAGTTTAAATTTTTCAGCAATTATAAAACGATTATTTTATACAATACCCGAAAAAGATAAGGCTTTCAATGTGGCGCGGGTTTTGTATTTTTCTTCTTCTTATTTCTATTGCTCAATCTTATGAATGGAAATATAGTTTAGGATTTAATTTTTATCTAGATAATCTTGAAGACTCCGTTCCTTATTGGGATACTAGAACAATTTATGGGGTTAGATTGGCCCCAGAAGTCGGCATTGCATTTGATAATTATCAATCCCTAATGTTTGGCGGGTATGTTCTGCAAAATATGGGCGAACAAAAATTTCCTACAAAAGCCAATGTATCAATTTACTACAGCGCTATTGGAGAAAAATTTCGGGGTTATTTTGGTATTTTTCCTCGAACGCATTCAATCGCGCATTACCCTCTAAGTTTTTTCCGAAATGATTTTTATTTTTTCAATCCCAACATCAACGGTGTTATGTTCCAATACAAGCCTGAAAATATTTCAGATAAGGTCAATGGCTACGCAGAGTTTATTTTTGATTGGTATGGCGGGAATCTCTCTAAAAGATTGGATGAATTTATGGTTTTAGCATCAAGTGAATTCCAATTTTTAAGACACTATCTTTATGTGGGTGGGAATTTTCTGATGTATCATTTTAAAAATGATGAATATCTCGCTAAAGATGGATCTAATGGAGACACTTATTTGCTTGATCGCATTTATTATAATCTTTATGTGGGTTCAAGCCTTCAAGACCTTCTGCCCTTTATGGAAAAAGCTTACTTACAATTTGGAACCCTTTCTTCATTGGAAAGAAAACGTCGTTTAAGTACGGGTTTAGATCCTTTCTACAATGGTCTTGGCTGGCAAATTGATATTGGAGCGCAATATAAAGGATTTGGCATTAAAAACAGCTATTATTTTGGAAAACCGCAAATGAAATATTATTCCCAATACGGCGAAGATTTCTATAACGGCTTGCCTTTTTATCAAGCAACAAACTACGATCGGGCAGATTTTTATTACGAATATAAAAACGATATTTTAACTGCGAGATTAAGCATTATTCTGCATTTTGTCAATCAAATATTTGCCAATCAAGAAATGCTGACAATTTCTTTAGACACTCATAAATTATTTAAAAAACTCAAACAACATTCCCAAAATTTCTAATCGCCGAATTTTCATAAAAATTCTAAGTCTCTGATGCTCTACAAAACTAACAGACACTTGTTAATCCCAATGAGTTAAGAGTATGGGGATTATTCATTAAATCTTTTAGACCATCGGTTTATTTTTGATTAAAAATTTTTTTCTACAATAACCTGTCTAAAGGATCATTCATATGCAAGATAAACGACAAGAAATTATTCTCAATGCTACAAAGATAATTTTTAAAACAAAAATCAGCAATTTTTCTTTGAATGCTTTTTTAAATGAAATAAAAATTCCAAAAGGTGTCTTTTACTATTATTTCAAAAGCAAGGATGAATTGATTTTTGAAATTCTCTCTAGTTTGTCTGAAACTTATCGCATAAGATTGGAAAATCAACTTTACAGCTCAAAGACTTTAAGAGAAAAATTGATGCACATTTTTGATATTTATTGTTTTACAAAAAAACGTAATTTTGAAATTTGTGAATTTTATGCCGACTTTTTTTCATATACTCTCAATACCCAAAATAAGCTTTTTAAACAACACATCAAAAAAATCAAGGAAGATACTAAATACTTAATTACCCAAAGCTTCCATACTGATATCGCAAGTAAAAAAAGATTAGAAAATGCGCTTGCAATGAGTGAATTTCTATCTTTTGGCATTGATAGTTTTTTTCTTTGTTATGAAATTTTATCAGATGGAAAAAGAGATATGAGAAAACATTGGAAAATCAAAAATAGAGAAATTTTGATTTTTATTGAGGCAATTTGTGATCTTTTAGAAAAAAATACCGAAAGGAATTAAAATGAAATATTGGATATTTTTAGCAATCGCAGTTATCTTTGAAACAATAGGGACAACATCGCTCAAACAAGCAGCTAATACAGGAAACCATATTTATACTGGAATTTTTGTCCTGATGTTTATCATTTCTTTCACATTTTTTTGGTATGCACTAAGAGGTATTGATTTGAGTATCGCTTACGCTTCTTGGGCAGGATTTGGACTTGTAATCATCACTTTAGCAGGAATCTTTATTTTCAAAGAAGAAGTGAGTTTTTTGAAGATTCTTTTTTTAGCACTGATTTTAATTGGTCTAGTGGGGTTAAAATTGATTTCAAAAAACTAAGCAAAAACCTTCAAGGTTTTACTGGCTTCTAAGTTGCTCCAAACGCTCTCTTTTTGTCCCAATATCTGTTATCTGTACGCCAAAGTTTCCATCCACAATCACAACCTCTCCTTTAGCAATCACTTTGTCATCTACAAGAATTTCCAAAGGATCATTGGCAAGTTGATTAAGTTCGACAACGCTACCGATATCCATCGATATAACATCTTTTAAGAGCATCTTTTTTTGACCAATCCTGACTTTGACATTAAGCTTCACATCAAGAAGCATTCCAATATTTTTGATTTCATCCTGATTGAGTAAATGATTTTGAGAAACTTCAGAAGAGGCATTCGTCGGCTGAGGCTGAATATTATCAAACATACTCGTAAAATCTGATGTTGTCAAAAAAACAAAACTAGATTTAATTGTATTGAGCGAAAAAGAAAACTCATATTCCTTATCATAGAGCCCTAAATCAATCGGAGTGATTACAAATTCTATATTACGACAAGAAAAATTCAATTTGGGAAGATTTTTTTGAGAACCCAAAGAGGTTGAAATTGCTCCAAATATATTTGAATTGATCTCTTTAACCGCATCCAAATCATCACTATCCATTTCGCCCTTACTCGCACCCTCCCCGCCAACCATTAAATCTGCCAAAGCCGTTGCAAGTTCAACAGGCATAATTAAAGCAACATTTGTACTCAAGTCTCCAGAAACTGCGATATAAGTTATTGCATAAGGAACAGGCAAAGCAATAGAGGTCGCGTAATCTGTTTTAATATTGGCAATATCAGGAGAAGAACCAGTAAGCCCCTCTATCGTAGAAATGGTCTCTTGAGTAAAAATTTTTATAAAATCATTCATTATTCTTCCTCTTCTTCCATATCATTTACCTTGCTTTTTCGTTGCGCTTCAAGCATTTCAAGAATTTCTTTGACTTTATCTTTTTCGGTTTTTATGATTTCTTTAATTTTAATCGTCTTTCGATATCTTTGAAGTCCCACACTCGCCAAGTATTTCTCTTTTCCATCCACATTCACAACAACGGTATCATCAGCTGCCCTATCCAAACGAATGATATCCCCAACCATCAAATCTAACACTTCTTTTAAGGTCAATCTGACTCCTCCTAAAAATACCGAAATATTCACACCTGCTCCACCCACTAAGGCTTGAAGTTCCTTGTTACGACTTTTCTTTGAGCTGGTTTCAGAAAGCATCAAATCCCTGCCTCCAAGCCTAGAAAGTATAGTTTCAAGAGAAATTACAGGGTAACATAAATTCATCATCCCGCTACTATGTCCGATAATAATCTCCATCACGACCATAATAACAATTTCATTTTGAGCAACGATTTGAACAACATTTGCACTAGATTCTTTCGCATCGACGGTTGGAAAAATTTCAGTAATCGGAGACCACGCATCCTTAAGCGTCTGCATAATCTGTCTGAGTATGGTATCAAGCAAATTCAACTCAATATCACTAAATTCTCTTGAATGATCATAAGGATCTCCCTTGCCCCCCAAAAGTCTGTCAATCATAGGAAAAGCAATGCTTGGATTGATCTCTAAAACCCCTGTTCCATCCATAGGTTTCATAGAAAACACGTTAAAACTTGTAGGGCTTGGCAAACTCATCAAAAATTCCCCATAAGTCATCTGATCAACGCTGTGCAACTGAATTTCAACAATACTCCTCATAATTGCAGAAATCTGGCTTGAAAGACTTCTAGCCATTTTGTCGTGGATACTTCTAAAAGCTCGAAGTTGTTCTTTGCTAACGCGATTGGGACGCTTAAAATCATATAGAGTTACTTGTTTTTGATGAACAATGTCATGTTTTTGCAAAACTTCAGCATCATCACCCTCATCAACCACTTCAAGGAGCGCATCAATTTCTTCTTGACTCAATATATCAGCCATTTTTTTCTCCTAAAGACTTTCTTATTTTTTTAATAACTTCCTTGATGATCTGAGAAATTCTTGATTCGGTAATATTTAAGACCTCTTTAATCTCACTCAAATTTAACTCATCAAAAAAATATAATTGAATAATCAGCTGTTCTCGCTCTGAAAGCGTCTTTAAAATTTCTTGAATAATCCCTACAAGCTCTTCGTGTTCAAGTTTTTCTAAAATATTCTCTTGCTCAATGATATTGCATTGTTCATCAATGGGGACCAAAGCATAAATATCAGAAGCAATCTTAGCCTCTTTAATCTTATCGACATCTTCACCCAAAACTTTTGCCAAATATTCATTACTGGGTTCTTCGTGATATTCATTAAAATATTTTGAAACTTCATAATCAATGGATTTTATCAATTTTCTAGAAGCCCTAGAAACAATATCAAGCGATCTTAAATAATCAAGCATCGCACCATTAGCACGAGTTTTAGCATATCCCCAAAAAGAATCATTGAGTTTATTATCATACCTTCTAGCAAGCTTAATGAGTTCTTCAGTGCCAACAGATACCAAATCATTCAGATCCACCGAACTAGGAACACGCTCTTTAATACGATAGGCCATCGAACGAACTGCGGGCAAATACTGCATTGCAAGCTCATCTTGAGAATATTTAATATTCTGGTTGTAGCCTTGCATATTTTTTTTATTCATTTTATTTTGCCTGAGTTGAAAGAAGTTTATTTTCTGCAAAATCAGAATTCCCGATATAGCGGCGAATGTTAGCAGCTTCTTTCTCTCGCATATCAAATTCGCGATCAAAATGTTCTAATTTTTTCTCAAGATGGGCTTTATTAAATAATGTTTTGTCAAAATCAATAAACCAAATATAAGCTGAAGCACAAAAAAGAGTGATCAAATAAAATCCTATCGTTGAAATGATCGTCCAAAATAAAATAATTTCAGGTTCATTAAACTTTGCAATGGCAAAAACCAGCCCCACAAAAAATCCAAAAACAACAGAAAAATTAATGAAGTTATTTGGTCTCATCTGCGTTCCTTATAAATATCCCAATATCCTTTTAAAAAACCCTGCAAAGCTTTCTTTCGGATTTTGAAGCACATTTTGTTCCACTTTTGAAACAATCATCTTCGCAATCTGATTCATAGAAGATGAAAAATTATTTAGAGGCTCAACCTTGCAAAGAAGTTCGCGATATTTTGTGGATTTTTTAACAGAATCACCAGCTTGCAAACAACCTAAAAAATTTAATTCTAAATCAGGCAAATTCTTCTTAGCAACATTCCGTATCTTCTCAAAAACACCCATTCCTTCTCTTTGGGAAATTGCCATATTTACAATCACAAAAAGCTCTGTTTTGATTTTAGAGTTGATTTTAATCGTAGCATAGGCATCTGTAATTGCTGCAGGATCAGGAATAGTTACAACCACAACATAATCGCTGGCATTCAAAAAAGCTCGGGTTACCTCCCCAATTCCTGCTCCCGTATCAATGATCATATAGTCTAAGCTGTCCAAAATCTCACTTCCATCGACAAACTCATCTAAAATATCTTGATTGGCATATTTTAAAATCTCATCTCCGCTATCCCCAGGAATTAAGTATAGACCGTTTTCAATAGGATAAATCACCTCATCAAACTTGGCTTCTCCTTTTAAGGCGTGCAAAATATTCTTATTTGTTTTGACTCCAAAAATCAAATCCAAATTTGCCAACCCGATATCTGCATCAAATACCCCGACTTTATAACCCATCTTAAAAAGAGTATAAGAAAGATTAGCACTAATCGTTGATTTTCCAACCCCTCCCTTACCGCTTGTAATGGCAATAAATTTTGTTTTTCCTTTTTGAGGAGAAGTTTTCATCAAATGTTCTAAATTACTGGCTTGATTCATTTAGACGCTCGATTAGGATTTGAAAAACCATCCAACATACAATCAACCAAATAATCATTTGTTGCCACCATCAAATCCATCGGAACTTCTTGCCCAATTGAAAGGTAGCTTACAGGCTTTTTGCTCTCATAAACCAAAGAAAATAAATTGCCCAAACCTCTGCTTTCATCAAGTTTGCTAAAAACTAAAGTATCAATATCAAGCTCTCCAAAAGAATTATAAATATCTTTTAAATCCTCATATTTAGTTGTAGCTGAAAGCACAAGGGTAACATCAATTTTGTAATCATTATTGATAAATTTTTTTAACATATTGATTTTTTGCTTATCGTGCTGGGAATGCCCTGCAGTATCTACCAAGATATAATCACAATAACGCAATGTGTCAATTTCTTTCAAAAAATCTTCAGGTTCAATCACAGTTTCTATGCTGATTTTCATCTTCCTTGCATACCAAGTAAGCTGTTCAAGCGCTCCAATTCTATAAGTATCAAGTGTGATAATGCCAACTTTATATCTTTTGTCAAGCATTTTTGAATAACGCGCAGCAAGCTTTGCAAGTGTGGTGGTTTTCCCCACTCCAGTCGGACCAACCAACATAATGATTTTTTTTGCTCCCATATCCAAATGTTCGCTGCGACAATAAATCATTTTCCGCAACACTTCACGAAAATAGCGCTTAATCGTCAAAGAATTCTCTCTCATTTTAAGAGGCATCAATTCCAAACTCAACTTCATAATTTCATCCAAATGGATTTTATTCATCCCGCTGTTTTTAGCTAGGCGATAAATTTCGGCAAACTCTTGGGGTATCTGAGGGGTTTCTTCTCTAGGAGCTTTTTCATCCCAAAACATATTTTGTATTAATTTAATCTTATCATTTATCTTATCAAGTTCGACTTTGATATGCTTGAGCTCTTTAGTATCATTTTGTTGGTTGATTATTCTGTCTTCTTGTTTTCGAATTAGTTTATTTTCCAATCTTAAATCCAAGCTTTTTGACATATCAGGAACAATAACAGATTCCTTTTTAATTGCAGACTTAGAAGGTTCTGTGCCTGCGATTTTGCTGATTTCTCTAACTGCATCAGATAGCTGGATAGTGACATCATCATAAGAATTTCTTGATTCTTTTTTCTTTTTTTCCATATTTTTTTCTAAAATCTCATCCAAACGCTTTTGGATGCTGTTTTTAGACTTTGGTGCTTCCAAGCTTGTTTCAGGAGAATTTTCATCGGCATCATCACTTTCAACGGCTACAACAATTTCATAAAGACCAGGCTGAGTCATTGTTTTTTTTCTAATTTCTCGCGTTTTAACCACTAAAGCGTCTTCACCGTGTTTGCTTTGAGCAGTTTTTAAAGCCTCTGCAGCCGTTTCTCCACCATAAGTATAAAGTTTCATTTATATCCCTTTTGGGTTAAGTATTCTAAAAAAAGAGGAATCAAAACTGACTCTCTTTGATGCCATTTTGGATGCGGTATTTTAAGATAAGGACGCTTTAAAATCAAATCATTAAAAAAGATTATATCTATATCTAAAGTCCTTGGAGAATTTTTAAACGCTCTTTTCTTAGGTCTTCCAAATCTGCGTTCTAAATAAAAAACAAGTCCAAAAAGCTCAACGATGGACAAATTAGTAGAAAGCGTAATGGTAGCGTTATAAAAATCTTCTTGATAAACATATCCGAAAGGCGGATTTCTATAAATAGGAGAAGAAGCCAAAAAAGAAAAATTTTTATTGGAGCTAAACCATCTCCAAAGTTCCTTAAAACGTTTTTCACAATTACCAACATTTCCCCCTATTCCAAGAGTAACAGTATTGGTAAAATAGTGGGGCAAAAAAACTCTGTAAGGAAAAAAATCAGTAAAAATTAGAGTTCTCATTTTAAGCAATATCGCGCATTTCTCAAAGGTCAAATAACCTCTGCTCTGCCATTTTTCACAACCACCAAATCTTCAATGCGCACCCCATAAAAGTTTGGAATATAAATTCCAGGCTCAATTGAAAACACCATCCCATCTTCTATAACCGTTTCGCTTTTTTGAGAAATAAAGGGTAATTCGTGAATATCAAGCCCAATCCCATGCCCAGTGCTATGAACAAAATATTTTCCATAACCAGATTTTTCTATCACCCCTCTAGCAATCCCATCAATCTCTTTGCCCATCATCCCACTTCTTAAAAGCTTAATAGTTTTCTCTTGAGCACACAAAACGATGTCATAAATTTTTTGCAAATCTTTATCTTTAAAATTCTGACATTTTTTAAAAACAATCCCGCTTTTGTCAAAAAAAGCTGTTCTTGTTCTGTCTGAACAATATCTTTGGTATTTGATACCTGCATCAAACAATAAAAGATCGCCATATTTAATTTTGTCTTTTTTGCTTGGCAAAGCGTGAGGTTTAGCAGCATTTGCATTGATTCCAAGAATAGGTTTAAAACTAAGATCATATTTGCCGTTATGGGTTAAAAATTGCTGGGAGAAGTAGTATAAATCCTGCTCGCTTAAATGAATTTTGCATTCATTAAGATACTTAGCAAAATTTTTATAGGCCTCTTTGTTGAGTTTCTGAGATTTTTGAATCAGCTTAATTTCAGATTCGGTCTTAATAATCCGCTTGAATCGATGAAAATTAGGAGAACCCTTTAACTCTTTTTTTGAATCAAGATGAGATTTTAATCTTTCAAAAGCACTTATTGTAATCTGATTAGGATCATAAACAATATCTTTAACAGAATTTTTATTTATAATATCAGCTGCTGTGCGAAATAAATCGCTTGATTCCACAATTCTTGTTTCAATCGCTTCTTGTTCTGCCTCAAGGGTATATCGGGAATCAGTTATAAAAAACCTATTATCCCCAATTTTTAAAAACAACCCGTTATCACAACTATACCCGCATTCAAAATATTGGGCATTTTCATCTAGAGTAAGATAAGATTCGTCATTTATCTTTTTTTTCATTTTTGGTTTCGGTTTTTACTTCAATTTTTGCATCGCTTGAAGCATTTTTAGCTTGGGCAGCTTGGGCTTCCCTGATTGTCTGAATTTCAGTTAAAATTTGCAACATCGCAATGATTCCCATATGATATCCAAAAGCACCAAATCCTGCAATAACTCCAGCACTGACTGCCCCTGTATAAGAATGTCTTCTATATTCTTCTCTAGCGTGAATATTGCTTAAATGGACTTCAATAACTGGAACCCCTGCTGCCATAATCGCATCTGCAATCGCAATCGAAGTATGAGAATATGCTCCTGGATTCATAATAATTCCAGCATAGTCACTACCTACACATTCTTGAATCTTATCAATCATTTCTCCTTCAAAATTACTTTGAAAAAAATCAAGTTCAAGATTATTCTGTTTTGCAAAAGTTTTCATATTCTCATGGATTTGCTCCAATGTCATTGTGCCATAAATTCTAGGATCTCTATGTCCAAGCATATTCAAATTAGGACCTTGTATAACTAAAATTCTCATCTTTTCTCCTAAATTAAAAATTATATTTCCTTAAATATAACATAATTCGGATTAAAATACAATCCAAAAGCTATATTGAAGAATCTTGAGTATTTGTATCCTCATTTTTAGGAGACAATTCATTAGGTATCTCCTGATTTTGTGTTTTTTTAGGTAAAACCTTTTTTTCTTCCTTAAACGGAGGACCTTTTTTTAGGATTTCAGTAAGCTCTGCAGCCTTTTTAGGATTCATTTTAGCCAATATCTTTCCCATATCTTGGGCACTAAGAGAAAATAAAATAGCAGCAGCTTCCATATCAGGAAGATTTTCAATGATAGGAGCAGCTTTAGAATCTTTCATCTTGGCATAAGTTTGAGCGAGCTTATTATTTTTGGCTTGATCAATTTCTTTTAATACCTCTTCATTTTTTTTAATAAGATTTTTTATTTTTGCCTCATTTTCATCATTCATCGCTTTGAGCTTAGCTTCTTTGTCTTCAATTTCTTTTAGTTTTAAACTCAAAGCATTTTCTCTTTCTTTCAACTTAGTTTCACGTTGATTGAAAATATTTTGAGTTGCGTTTTTAAGAGCTTCCATAGCCTGATTTTTTTCATCAAGTTCTCTTAGTTGCTCTTTGATTTCATTTTTTCTAGATTCAAAGACAGCATTACAATTTAAAAGTTGTGAAGAAGATTGAGAAGTATCTGGCAAGGCAATTTCTTGAGCCATAGCATTCTGAATGAATAATGCAAACAATGCAATATTTAGAAGATTTTTTATCATATGTTCTCTTTGTTTGAAGTAAAAAGCATCAAAGCAACCTCATCAAGATTTTTTATCTCTGATTTTTTTAAATGTCCTAATATTTTTTTAATTTCATTTTCTTGGAGATATTTTATTTTTTCATATTCAACAGAAGCTGCCCTATAAAATCCTTGAAGTTTTTTAGCGATATTCCTTAGTCCCGATATTTCTTCTTTGATAAAATCCATTTGATAAATCAATATCTTTTTTATTTCGCCAGTTCTTTTAAAATCCCAATAATTTCCAACTTGAGGAATGCAAACTTCACTGAGTTCAACCATAAGGGTATTTAATTCCTGATATTTAGCAGTAATTAAATAATTATTTTTAATGATTTCTCTTTCTATTTTATCTAGGGCTTGTTTTTTAAGCTTAAGGAGCGAATCAAATTTTGTTTTCATAAGACAATTGTATCATCTCTCTCTGGACTCGTTGAAACAATAGAAATCTTTGTATCTACCAACTCCTGCAAATCTGAAATATAATCTTTGGCTTCTTGGGGTAAATCTGAAAAGTGACGAACACCAGCCGTTTTATTCCAACCTTTATAGGTCTTATAAACAGGCTCCAAACCATTAAAATCACTTGGGACATAATCAATTGTCTGACCTTTATATTTATAAGCAATGCATACCTTTACTTCCTTTAAGCCATCCAATACATCCAACTTCATCAAGCTGAGTTCGGTGCAACCATTAATTCTGCAGGCATATTTAACACTCAAAGCATCAAACCAACCACATCTTCTTGCTCTGCCTGTAGTCACCCCAAATTCGCCACCTTTTTCACGTAAAAATTTTCCTATATCCCCAAAATCTTCGGTAGGAAAAGGACCATTCCCTACACGAGTGCAGTAGGCTTTGGAAATACCGATGATTTTGTCAAGATCTTTAGGGTTCAGCCCGCTACCACTGCACGCCCCAGATGCAGTAGTTGTCGAACTTGTTACAAAAGGATAAGTCCCGTGATCAATATCAAGCATACTGCCTTGTGCCCCTTCAAGCAAAATCTTTTTCCCTTCATCAATACCTTGCCAAAGCAATCTAGTCGTATCGGTTACAAAAGGCAAGATTTTAGAAGCATACTCTTGAAGATAGTTTTCAATCTCTTTAGAAGAAGGAAGTTGCACCTGATATAAATCTTGCAAATAAGCAATTTGTTCCAAATGAAATTGAATTTTTTGTTTTAATGCCGCCATATCTTTCAGATCTCTAATTCGAAATCCACTTCTAGCAACCTTATCCCCATAGCAAGGACCTATTCCCTTACAGGTTGTTCCTATGGCATTTCTGAGAGATTTTTCTCTAGCCTTATCAATGATTTGATGATAAGGCATAATGATATGGGCTTTATCACTAATAAAAAGCCTACCCTCTAAATCTTGGAATTGATCCATTTCATTGCACAATGCATCTAGAGCAATAACAACCCCATTCCCAATCACATTTTTACATTTTTTATACAAAATACCTGAAGGCATCAAATGCAGGGCGTATTTTTTTCCTCCAACAACAATCGTATGCCCAGCATTATGCCCACCTTGATACCTTACAATATAATCATAATTCACAGCAAGCCTATCAACAATCTTACCTTTCCCTTCATCTCCCCACTGAATCCCTACTACGAGATCTGCCATCCTAATTTCCTTCAAAATATTTTTATCAAATAATCAACAACATCATCGGTATAAATTCCAAAACCGCAAGATTGAATCCCCTCAATCGTATATTTTCCCCCTAAAAGAAACGTATGGTTTCCTTCAAACATCCTAAAAACCAAATCATTATAATAATCAACTGGAGCAAAATCAAGAGGAGAAAAAATCGTCTTTTTGTAATTGCAATAGCTTGCGCTTTCAGACAATGCCACAAGTTCTGATTTTAAAAAACTAGGAGCGCGAGGCACAAAATTTTCCAAATCCTCTTTAGTTTGAATTTTAAGCAAATCTACAAGATAACTACCCGATTTTAAGATGTCTTCAATCTGCATTTTTCTAAATGTTGGCATATCCACACCTAAATCCTGTGCACACAGCTTCAAAATCTTCACATTTGAAATCTGTAGAATAGGCGTAATTTCAAGCTTATTCATAATTTCTACGCTCAAGCAAAGTATTTTAGACATTTCATCGACATCTAAACATTCTGCACCGATTTGATGGATCTCATTTGTGGGATAACTGAAAACAGGCTGTATATAAAACCACTTTTTCTGATCAGTAGTCCTGCCCAAACGCTTTGTTATAATTCTAATAGCATCGATGGTAGTATCATAGCGCAAAGATATTTGATGATTATTTTGAGAACTCAAACGGATAATGTTACGATTTGAAAAATTTTTTTGGTGTTCCAGATAAACAAAAAAAGGTGTCAAAATTTCTTCAAAACCATTTTGGTAAAAAACTTCGCAAGCAAGATTTTCTATCCTGCGCTTAATTTTGGCCGAAAGACCAAAGTGCAGTTTTGTCCCTTGAGGTATTTCGTGTTCTAAAATCATATCTATCCTATATAAAAAGAGAATTTACGCTTTCATTATGATAAATTCTTCTGATCACTTCAGCAAACAAAGGAGCTACACTCAAAACCGTGATTTTTGAGCATTGTTGTCTCAATGGAATAGAATTGCTCACTACAACCTCATCCAATGCACTTTTTTCAATCCTCTCAATAGCTGGTCCGCTTAACACCGGATGCGTACCTAAAGCCATCACTGAATGCGCACCCTTAGACTTTAAGACATCTGCGGCTTTACACATCGTTCCGGCTGTATCAATCATATCATCAACCAAGATGATATCTTTGCCTTCAACATCTCCTATAATATTCATTACTTCACTGACATTTGCTTTTTCACGCTTTTTATCCACAATGACCAAATCCATTCCAAGTTGATTGGCAAAATACCTTGCCCTTGAAACCCCTCCTATATCCGGACTCGCGATAATAGGATTTTTAAATCTTTTAGAACGCACATAATCTCTAAAAACAATTGAACCATATAGATTATCAACAGGCGCATCAAAAAAACCTTGAATTTGTCCTGCGTGCAAATCCATCGTAATCACCCGATCAATCCCTGCGCTTTCCATCAAATTTGCCACAAGTTTTGCAGTTATAGGAACTCTAGGTGCAGCTTTTCTATCCTGTCTAGCATAGCCAAAATAAGGGATGACAGCATTGATTGAGTTAGCCGAACTCCGTCTGAATGCATCTGTCATAATCAAAAGCTCCATCAAACTGTCATTAACCGGAGCACAAGTGGGCTGGATAATAAAAACATCTTTGCCACGAACTGATTCGCTGATTTGCACATTGATCTCACCATCGCTAAAACGATTGAGTGTCGCCTTTGAAACCACTGCGTCGAGATGTTTAGCCAATTCCTTGCTAAACTCTGGATG
Organism: Helicobacter sp. 12S02232-10; assembly: GCF_002272895.1. NCBI lineage: Bacteria > Pseudomonadati > Campylobacterota > Epsilonproteobacteria > Campylobacterales > Helicobacteraceae > Helicobacter > Helicobacter sp. 12S02232-10. The sequence continues at coordinate 43,910 of NZ_MLAQ01000003.1, read as the reverse complement.
CGCACTTCCTGTAAAAATTTTAAATCCTCGCATTTCGCTTCAATCCTGAACAAAAATTTGCATTCATAAGATTATAAAGAATATCAGTTAAAGTCTTACTGAAAAACAAAAATAATTTAATTAATAATAATTATTTGTTTATAATTATTCACTATACTGAAATCGTACATAAAAATCAAAAGGACATGCAATGAAAAACGTTACATTAACTAATGCAACAGGAACCCCCATTGGGAATGATCAAGACTCTGTTACAGTCGGCCCAAGAGGGCCTATGCTTCTCCAAAGCACTTGGTTTTTGGAAAAACTAGCTCATTTTGACCGCGAAAGAATACCTGAAAGAGTTGTTCACGCTAAAGGAAGCGGGGCTTATGGAACTTTTACCGTTACAGGCGACATTACCAAATACACTAAAGCAAAAATTTTTAGTAAAGTAGGTAAAAAAACTCCTTGTTTATTCAGGTTTTCAACCGTTGCAGGAGAACGAGGGGCTGCTGATGCTGAGAGAGATCCTAGAGGTTTTGCAATGAAATATTATACAGAAGAAGGCAACTGGGATCTTGTAGGAAACAATACTCCCGTATTTTTCGTTCGTGATGCACTAAAATTTCCAGATTTTATCCACACTCAAAAACGTGACCCTAAAACAAATCTCAGAAGTGCAACAGCAGCTTGGGACTATTGGAGCTTAAACCCCGAATCTCTCCATCAAGTAACCATCGTAATGAGCGATCGAGGAATCCCAAAAAGTTTCCGCCATATGCACGGATTTGGAAGCCATACATTCAGCTTTATCAATGCTAAAAATGAAAGATTTTGGGTTAAATTCCACTTGAAAACAATGCAAGGGATTGCAAATTTGACCGATGAGGAAGCTGCTGCCATTATCGCTCATGATCGCGAATCCAATCAAAGAGATTTGTTTGAAAACATTGAAAAAGGCAATTTTCCCAAATGGAGAATGTGCGTACAAATAATGCCCGAAAAAGACGCTAAAACTTATCGTTTTCATCCGTTTGATCTCACAAAAACTTGGAGTCAAAAAGATTATCCCTTAATTGAAGTAGGGATCGTAGAACTCAATAAAAACCCTGAAAATTATTTTGCAGAAATTGAACAAGCAGCCTTTAATCCTGCAAATATTGTACCAGGAATCGGCTACAGCCCCGATAAAGTGCTTCAAGGCAGACTCTTCTCTTATGGAGATACTCAAAGATATCGATTGGGCGTTAATCATACTCAATTGCCAGTCAATGCCCCAAGATGCCCATTCCATACAACTGCGCGTGATGGATTTATGCAAAATGGTGCATACGGCTCAATGATCAACTACACTCCAAGTTCATTCCCAGGCTATAAAGAAGATCCTAATGCCAAAGAACCTAAGCTTGATTTAAGCAAACTTGAAAAAGAAACAGAGGTTTATGACTATAACTTCAGAGAAGATGACAGCGATTATTACACCCAACCAGGAGATTTGTATCGCTTGATGACTCCAGAGGAAAAAGAAAGGCTTTGTCAAAATATCAAAAGAGCTATGGAAGGCGTACCAACAGATATTAAAAAACGCCAAATCGAACACTTCAAAAAAGCAGATCCTGCCTATGGAAAAAGAGTCGAAGAGCTTGTACTCTAAATTTTCTAAACTCAGATACCCCTTAACGCGGGTATCTCTATAAAATTTCCATTTCAAAACTCTTTAATTTGCAAAAAATAATTTTTATTAATTGAGTATTTTAATTAATATAATATATTTATAGATATTTTTTATTAAAGGATAAAAAAATGAAACGTAGAGATTTCATAAAAACCGGTATTTTGGGAACAGGTATTTTAATGAGTTCAAGCATCTTGAATGCAAATACCTCAAAAACAAAAAAAGTTTCTCTTGATCTTTCATATCAAATAAACTTTGACTCCGCCCAAGAAGTAAAACTTTGGATTCCAATGCCAATAACTGCAGACTTTCAGCAACCTAGCAAAATAAAAATACAAGGGAATTATGATCTCCATAAAACCTACAGCCAAAATGGAGTGCCTATCGTATATGCTCAATACAACCAAGAAAAAAAACCAAAAAATATTTCAATCCAAATGGATCTTTTGCTCACCCAAAGAAACTCTAAAAACTCTCTAAATTCCAAAGAAAATCTGCAAACCTTTCTCCATTCTACTCGCTATATCAGAACCGATGGATCCATCAAAGAGCTGGCTTTAAAACTAAAAACAACCAATGATCAACAAACAGTTCAAAATATCTATGCTTGGATCAAAAACAATTTAGATTATCAAAATGCAAAAAATATGAAAGGGATTAGAAAAATCCAAACCAAAGACTCAAAAGTTATTTTCTCAGGTGAAAATATCAGTGCAACAACTTTATTTGTATCTTTATGCAGAGCTTGTGGAATTCCATCCAAAGAAGCTTTTGGCCTTGATTTAAATCATCATCAAATCTCTTTTACATCAAAAGCTGAAGTTTATCTCAAACAAAAAGGATGGGTACCTTATGATGTAATCGCACCCATAAAAAACCCGACCCTTGAGGGATCTCAACAATGGCTAGGAAATTTTGTCCTACTCAATTATGAAAGAGACATCAAAATAGAAAAATCCGTTTTAAACTCTTTTGATAATGCTTTTGCACTTGTAGATGGAGATAAATTAAGCTATTATGAATCAAAACACTTCATTCAAAACATCTCTTATAAACAACTCTCTTAAGGGGTCATACCCCCTTAAGAGATTAAATAATCACCCCGCCTCCCAACACTTTATCATCTTGATAAACAACCAACGCCTGTCCCTTAGCAACTCCATAAACAGGTTCTTTAAGCTCGGCGATAATTCTATCTCCATCAATAATGATTTTGGCCTCTGAAGGAGTGCTACGATAGCGAATCTTTACCTTAAATTCTCCCCCGTTAAAATTTTGCAGTAAGGACTTATTGATAGCTTCGACACGATTAGTTGCCAAATCTTCTTTTTTACCCACAATAATCTCATTTTTTTCCGGGTTGATCCCAAGCACAAAATGAGGTTCGTGCGCACCTTTAACGCTAAAGCCTTTGCGTTTTCCGATCGTATATTGCATATAACCCTTATGCTTCCCAACCTCTTTTCCAGCAGCATTCCTGACAATCCCCTCCTCTTCAACTTGTGTGTGTTTTTTTAAAATATCAATATAATCGGTCTCAACAAAACAAATCTCTTGAGATTCCTTATAAGTCTCTAAAGACCCAAGCCAAGGCATCACTTCAAAAGCTTTGGGCTTCACTTCCTCTTTGAGCATATCTCCAAGCGGGAAAATCAAACGATTGATGGCTTCTTGCGAAATTGCATATAAAAAATAACTCTGATCTTTGGTTTTATCCTTTGCCTCTCGAATCCTTTTAATACCCCCAATTTCCTCTATTCTTGCATAATGACCTGTAGCTATTTTTTCACAACCCATTTTCAAGGCATAATCCATTGCTAATCCAAACTTCATCAGCGGATTGCACAATGCGCAAGGATTTGGAGTTTCACCTCGCTTATAGGATTGCACAAATTCATCATAAACAGATTTTTTAAATTCTTCTTGTGCTTCAATAACTTTGAATTCAAAACCTAAATTTTTAGAAACCTTTTCACAATTTCTTAAAAACATCTGGTGCTTTGCTTCCTTGTCATGAAGCTTCAAATAAATACCTAAAACTTCATAACCTTGAGTTTTTAACAAATAGGCCGAATAAGAACTGTCCACACCTCCACTCATTAAAAGTGCTACTTTCATTAAATTTCCTTAAAATCTAAATAATTTTTATCATCTAAAAAACAACATTAAGCCAAAAATTTTGCATTATTTGCTCCCTGAAATTATAGAATGAAAAAGCTTATTTATGCAACGTTTTTGTCATATTTTTCGAATTTTTAAACCCCATATAAGGCTATAAGCTTATTTTTCAATAAAATCAGTTTTAAGTTATTGGTATTGATTAAAATATTTAAAACTATAAAAGAAAAGATTGAGATTTTAAAATATTTGAAATATTTATATTTTATGATTGAAATACCTATATGTGCCATACATAAGATAGGCACATAATAGGTTATAGGTGTATAAAAAAAGAATTGATTAGGATTAAAACCTGTAGGCATAATTAAATGTCAGATAGGAGCGTGAAAGTATTTTTTGATTTATATAGTCATTGGATTCAGCATTATTTAAAGTTTCTGATTCACTGCTCACTCCAATCAAAGCCCCTCCGCCTCTCCACATCAACTCAAACTGGTGGTGTGAATAATAATAATGCAATCCGATTACAGGATAGACATTGCCCGAAAAAATGGAATTTAATTTTAAATCTTGAGTGTTACTGTTTGGACTCTGGTCTTCTAGCTTCCCACTAACATACATATCTTCTTGATATCCCACTCCCACATTTAATCCCAAAGTGTGCTTGCCTCTTTCTAAAAAATCCCATAGATATTTTACATCAAGCCCGATTTTAATTGGAATATAGGAAACTTTGGCGACTTGATCTTGACTTCCTGCACTTGATGAACCACTTTTTACCCAACTATTTCCAAACCCTGAATAAATATGCCCTGAAACCTTGATACCGTGTCTTTGGCTCTGCCCAAAATAATGTTGGTAACCCATCATTAAACCTAAATCAAAAGAAGTAGAGGTATCTGAAGTTGTGGATACTCTTGCTTTTGATGTACGATTAAAGTCATACAATTCATCATCAACGCTTCCAAGAGTCCCCTCAATCCCCACTGAAAAACCATTTTTCGAATTTTGTTTTGCATTTTTAGATTGATTTGCTTTATCGTTTTGATTTTGATTTGTTACTCCTGCTTGAAGTTCTTTTTGCTTTTGTTTTAATTCTAAAAGCTTATTTTCTTTTTCAAGTTTTTGGATTTGTTCATCAATATCATCTGCATATAGACTATTTGAAATTAAAAAAATACTCATTGCACTTAAAGCTGAAACCATTTTTTTCATACGACCTCCTTAGGTTCATTTAATAAATATTAACTATGAATTCTATCATTTATCCCCCCCCCCCCAGTCAAGACTTAAAGGATAAAAAAATGGAAAAAGATTGCATATTTTTCATTGAATTTTTTGATGCCTAAGTTTTTTGGTAAATTGATATTTAGAGGTTTTGCAATGGCTTTACAAAAATCCATTTGTTTTTGAGTGGAAGGGAATTTACCTGAAGAATTGTCGATTTTTTTGAATTTTTGCTTTAATTGGGATTGTTTTGTGTGGATTGATTTTTAGTATTTGTTCTACTAAATTTAATTTCATTTCCGATTTCAATGGATATACTTACAACTCTCTTTGATTGATGTCTATCTTAGGAACCAATATTTGATTGAATAAAATTTTTGATAAAAACAATCAAAGCATCTCTAGAGTTTGGCACTTTCTTATTAACCACCCCATCAAGGGCGTATTCAAGTATTATTTTTATTTCTTTTCCCTCTTGAATCCCTAATTTTTTAATATCATTCCCATTGATTGATAAATCCTGAAGCATAAACGCCTCTTGATTGTGTAAAATCTTTTGAGATTTTACACTAATTTCATAAAACTTTTCAATTCTATCAGTAAGTGCAAATGCTTTAGCTTGAGCAATTTTAAGCTCCAAAAGCATTTTAAATTTCTCTTTTCCTAAAAGTTGCAAATGTTTTTTTATCTGGTTTTCTTGAGTGGAAAAATCCAAAGAAGCGTATTGAAAAAGTTCAATAATGGTTTTTCGCGTTTTTTTATCATATTTAAATTCTTCCAAAAAATCCTGAAGTGATTCTTTAGGTTTTTTTATAGTGCAAAACAAAGCTGCCATTCGGATACAAAAATCATTGGGACAATGGTTTAGAACTTCAAAAACAGAAATATTTTTTTCAAAATCAACACCAATATTTTTAAAAATAAAAGAGATAATTTGGACATATTCCTTACATATATCTTCTGCAAATTCTCCACAAAGTATGCCATTAAATTCCTCTCTGATACGTTCTTTTGAAATAAAATCTAAAAGTCTTTGGTGAGAAAAAATTGCCTCTTTAGTCAAAGCACTGATTTTAAAACCAAATCTTGAAGCAAATCTTAAAGCGCGCAAAATCCTCAATGCATCTTCTTGAAAACGTTTATGTGGGTCTCCAACTGCGGCAATCAACCCCTCTTCCAAGTCCCCTTGCCCCCCATAAGGATCGACAAGCCCTAAAGTAGAATGATAAGCCATTGCATTGAATGTAAAATCCCGCCTGCTTAAATCTTGCAAAAGATTTTGAATAAAAAAAATTTCCTTAGGTTTGCGATAGTCTTCATATTCTCCATCAATGCGGTACGTGGTGACTTCATAAACTTTTTTTCCATCAATTGCACTAATTGTTCCGTGTTTGATACCAGTGGGAACAACTAAGAACTTTGCAGATTTCAAAACCCCCATTGCCTCAAAAGGCTTTGCAGATGTAGCAATATCCCAATCTTTGGGAATGAGATTCGCAAATCTTGAAAATTTTTCTTTGAGCAAGCTGTCACGCACACAACCCCCGACTACAAAAGCTTCAAATCCATTATTCTCCAATGTTTTGATTATTTTTTGAACTTTTGAGGGCAAATTGATCGCGAACATTTTTATCCTTAAAGAAATTATTTGTATTATATCAAAGCTCTAAAATTGATTTTAATGAAGGAAAATAATGGCAAGAAAATGCGTTGTAAGCTTTAGCGGAGGGCAAGACAGCACAACAGTGGCAGCTTGGGCAAAAAAAGAATTTGATGAGGTCGTACTGGTAGGATTTGATTATAATCAAAAACATAAAATTGAGCTTACGCAAGCAAAACTCATCGCTCAAAAACTTTCCTTGCCCTTTCATATTATCAATATAAGTTTTTTTTCCCAAATTGTAGAGTCTGCATTGTTGCAAAACAACCAAAAAAATATCAATGACCCTCATTTGACCAACTCAAATTTACCCGCTTCATTTGTGCCTAATCGCAATGCCCTTTTTATCACGATTGTTCATAGTTTTGCTCAAAAAATCGGGGCGCAACATATTGCATTAGGGGTTTCAGAACAAGACTATAGCGGATACCCCGATTGCAGAGAAAACTTTATTGATGCCATTGAAAATTCTTTAAATCTCGGTTCTGAAACAAATATTCAAATCCATACACCACTAATGCATCTTGATAAAGCCAAAGAATTTGCGCTTGCAAAAGATTTAGGAGTACTTCAAATCGTGCTTGAAGACACGCATACTTGCTATGAAGGCAATAGAAGCAATTATCAAGAATGGGGCTATGGATGTGGAGTATGTAACGCGTGCATACTACGCAAAAAAGCTTATGAAAAATATCTCAAAACCTATGCCCATCAACACTGAAAACAAGAATCAACTCTTTGCCTACCATCGAAAAATAGTCTTGACTTTTTTCAAATCCTCAAAAGGATAAAATTTCTCTCCTGCTTCAGTCTCAAAAACTGCACCCTTATCATCTGCACTCTTAAGAATAGCTTCGAATTCTTCTTTATCCATCGTTTTTACAAATACTTCCTCGCCTATGGAATGCCTAAAATGTCTTGTTGTCTTCAATAAACGCTCCACTCCTGGAGAACTCACCTCTAAAGTATATTTCATACTGATAGGATCATACACATCAAGCAACGGCGAAATCAACTCACTGACTTCTTGGCAAACATCAAGTGTCGTATTGCCGTTTTTAGCCATAATACTGACCCTTAAAATATCTATGTTATTTTCTTTCAAAAAAGAAATATCATAAAGCTCGCATCCTAAGGTTTGAATCATTTGCTCCAATTTATCTTCAAGCTCTTTATGAATCATCTACTTTTCCTTCATTCTTCTTTTTAGCAATTTGAGCAAAAATATCATCAAGAGTTTTGGTTTTTTCCAAGCTATCATCAAAGCTAAAATTCAATCTCGGGCATTTATACCACCCGCTAGAATTTAAAACATATTCTTTCAAAATACCTTCTGCTTTTTTGAGACTTGATAAAATCTGCTTTTGCTCATCTTGCGTATGAAAATCAGGATGGATCAAAACCTCTGCATAGTATTTGCCTTTTGAGCAATTTACATTTGTAATCCCCAAAGCATTCAACTTTATATCTCCCAAAGAACAAAGAGCCTCTTGGAGGATTTCTTTTAAAACCGATTCTGTGCGTTGCAAACGAATACTTTTATCCATCAATTCTCTTTTTCAAATCACTTGAGCCTTTTGAACCTCTTTATAAGTTTCAAATATATCCCCGACTTGAATATCGTTATAATTTTCCAACATTATCCCGCATTCATAACCTTTAGCAACTTCTTTAGCATCGTCTTTAAAACGTTTCAACGAAGCAATCGCCCCTGTATGAATAACAACCCCATCGCGTATCAAACGCACGTTGATACCTCTAGCAATGATCCCTTCTGTAACCATACAACCTGCAATCGTCCCGATTTTTGAAATCATAAAAGTATTTCTAACTTCTGCCTGACCAGTATTTTCTTCTTCAATAAGTGGGGACATCAATCCTGAAACCAAAGCTTTTACATCATCAATAAGCCCATAAATAATCGAATAAGTTTTGATTTCAACGCCCAACTCTTTTGCCTTAATCTTGACTACTCCTGTCGGTCTAACATTAAAACCCAAAATCAAAGAATTACTACTTGCAGCCGCCAATGCAATATCGCTTTCAGTAATCCCGCCTACCCCGCTACTAATAATATTAATTTCAACCTCATCATTATTGAGTTTTTGCAAACTCGCCTTAATAGCTTCCAAACTTCCTTGTGTATCGGCTTTTACTACAATTGGGATAGATTTAAGCTGTCCTTTGGCAACCATTTGTGAAAGCTCATCAAAAGAAACTTTTGTGCTTTTGCTCAATTCTTTTTGACGCAAATAAGTCGCTCTTTTCTGGGCATATTCTTTTGCAATAGAATCATTTTCTACGCCCATAAGGATACAACCTGCACTCGGTACTTCTGATAAACCTGTAACGGCTGCAACCCACGAAGGAGATAACTCGCTAACACTCCTGCCTTGATCGTCAATTAAAGCTCGCACACGCCCAAAAGCTGTATCTGCAACGATAGAATCTCCAACCCTTAAGGTTCCATTCTGAACAATCAATGTCGCTACAGGACCCCTTCCTTTTTCAACACTACCTTCTAAAATAACAGCTCTAGGACTTGCATAAGGATCAGCTTTTAATTCCATTACTTCAGCTTGAATTAAGATTGTTTCAAGCAAACGATCAATACCCTCCCCACTTCTTGCTGAAATTGGTATAAATTCATATTCCCCACCCCAATCAATTGGATTGAATCCAAGCTCGGCACATTCAGCTTTCAACTTATCGGGATTAGCATTTTCCTTATCCATTTTATTCATTGCAACAATAATTTGCACCCCTGCAGACTTAGCATGATTAAAAGCTTCAATCGTTTGTTGTTTTACCCCATCATCAGCAGCAATGACAATAATAGCAATGTCTGTAACTTGAGCCCCGCGACTTCTCATCTGACTAAAAGCTTCGTGACCGGGAGTATCAATAAAAGAAATCATTTTTCCATTTTTCTCAACCATATAAGCCCCAATATGTTGGGTAATACCTCCTGCCTCACCTCCTGCAACTCTTGTATCTCGTATCTTATCAAGCAAAGAAGTTTTTCCGTGATCGACGTGACCCATAATCGTTACCACAGGCGGACGTTCTTTTAATGTATCTGAAACTTGTTGTTGCTCTACATATTCAAGCTCTCCAGAAGTATCTTGAATTGAAACCTCTATTTTAAATTCATCTGCTAAAATCTCAATCGCATCTCGGTCTAAAAAATCATTTTTGGTTACCATCATTCCAAGATTAAATAAGACTTTCACAACTTCTGCCAAACTTCTGCCAGCAATATCAGCAAACTCATACACGCGGATTTCCTCAGGAATACTGATGACACTTTGAGCAACCTTGACTAAAGCTTCTTGTTTAGGAGGTCTTCTCCTTTTTGTGCTTCTTTTAATGCTCCCATCGCTCATCCAAGGATTTTTTTTATGAACCTTGATCCTATCTGTAATCGCTTGTTTAACTTGATTTTCTTCTTCTTCATCACGAATATCTTGCTGGTGCAAATCAAAAAGCATAATTTCATTTTGCTCTTCATCATATGCATCCACTTCTTTCAAATCCCTATCACTAAGCAAATCTATTTTATGCTCTTTAATCTTGTGAGTATTATGGATTTTAGGCTTAAGGGGTTTTTTGGATTTTTTAGTTCCCTTTTCCTGTTCATTTCTCAACTCTTCAAGCATCTCTTGAGCAGAAGGAGCATATTGGTATTTTTTAGATTCTGTAACAGCAGGAGTTTTTTCATCGTTCCCCTTTTTGACGATACGAATACCCGTTCTTCTAGCGACACCTGTTTGAATTTGGGTTACAATTTTCTCTACAATAGGCTTTGTCTCTTCTAAAGTTACAGACTCTTGGGGTTGGGGCTCTGTTTCAGACGCTTTAGACTCAGAAGTTTCTTCAAAATTTTTCTTGGTCTTTGTTTCCTTTACGGAAGTTTTTGTCTCTTTGACCTGTGATTTTTTCACTTCTTTAACAACTTTAGCTTTAGAAATATTTTTGGAATGATTATTGACTCCGGTAGTGATATATTCATACAGATAAGCAGCCTCTTCGTCACTCAAACCGCTTGAGACGGTTTTGACATTCAAGCCCATTTCTTTAGCTTTTTCCAACACTTCTTTTGAGCTCTTACCTGCTTCAGTTGCAATCTCTGTCAATCTAACTTTTGCCATTTAATTCTAATCTCCTCTATCTGCTCTTTGATAATATTTTTGTCTTTGGGGGCGTTTTTGAGTTTAGTCAAACTTATGATAATTTTACTGCTATTGATACACTTCTCACACAAATAAAAACTTCTGCCATTCCCGTCAAATAGCTTAATCCCTGCGTTATTTATCTGAAGCCTGAAAAGCTCGCTTTGCATAAAACGCTGGCGGCAACAAACGCACATTCTGACAGCATTTTGAGATGAGAACTTTCTAAAATCTATCAATTGACCCATAATTATACCAAAATTAGCTTATTCTTGCTCAAGAACAACGCCTTGATTATCAAAGTTTAAAACAAAAACTCTAAAGTTTGGAAATTTTTTATTAAAAATTTCTGAGAGTCTTTGTGCATCGTCTTCATAACACATATTAAAAAAAGAAGACCCGCTCCCAGAAAGTGTGCTCATTAAAGCTCCATTTTCTAAAGCAGTTTTTTGAACTGCAAACAGAATGGGAAAATGTTTCATTCTTCTTTCTTGATGAAATCTATCTTTGGAAGCCAATCTTAAAAACTCCCATTTTCCCTGCACAAAAGCCATACTCATTAATGAAGCACGCGAAAGATTAAAAACACTTTCTGCACTTGAATACCGCTTTGGAAGGGTTTGTCTAGAGTATTTAGTAGAAATTGAACGATTGGGTACAACCATCACTGCTTTAAGCACTTGAGGGATTTCCTGCTTTAATTGATAAACTTTCTTATGTTCCACAACCGCAACATTAAACCCACCATAAACAGCCGGTGTGATATTATCAGGATGAGACTCATAAAGAAGAGCTGCATTAACAATCTCTCTCCTATCTAAACTATTTTTGACTAAATAATGAGCTGCACTAATCGCCCCCACGATAACTGCCGAACTACTTCCCATTCCTCTAGAAATGGGAATTTTATTCTTAAAAAAAAATCTGAAATCACGCTCTGACATTCCAAGATCTGATAAGGTTTTTTTGAATATTTTCACAAACATATTATCAACGCGAAATTTTGGAAATCCTTCACCCTCCCCAACGAGTTGAATACTTGTAAGAGTGGAGGGGGTAATATTAAAATAATTTCTAAAATCAAGACTTAATCCCAAGGAATCAAAACCAGGTCCTAAATTTGCGCTTGTTGCAGGAACGCTTATCGTCATCTATTTCCTAAAATTTTTTTTGCCATTATATCTTAAATAGGTGGCAAAATATAAAGAGGGGCATTTTGAGAATCAAAAGCACTCAAATCAATTTTTTCGGGCAGAAAAAAATTATCGTTTTTTTTGATCTTCAACTCTTTGAGCTTGATTCCCCCCGAATCCTCACGAATAAAAAACTTATTTCCAAAGGCGCTGATAGGGGCATTTTGATTGAAATAAAAACTATCGCTAGAATAAAGCTTTACACCCAAGCTTAAAGTCAATGTCTGCAAAAAAATATGCGTCAATTTAAGTGAAGTAAAACTACCTGGTCCCCTCGCATAAAAAATTGAATCCAAATCTAAGTTTTGATCTTGCAAATAAGAAAAGATTTCAGAAAAAATCTCTAAAAGCCCATCGCTTGTTTTTTGGATGGAAAAAAATTCTTTTCTAAGGTACAAATCCTGATAAATCCCGCATTTTAAAGGGGAATTTACAGAAATTAAAACTAAATCAATTTTTTTACTCATCAAAATTATTGCAATTCTTTAGCAAATTCAAACATTTTTTCTTCTTCATTTTGCTCTAAAGTAAGAATTTCATAAGCATTACTTTCTGAAAGTATTTTTTGAGTAAGCAAAGAATTGAGTTTATGGCTACCTGCAAAAGAGATATAGCTTCCCATCAAAGGCATTCCAAGAATTGCCATATCTCCAATAGCATCCAAAATCTTATGGCGAACAAACTCTTCTTTATATCTCAAACCTTCTTTATTGAGTATGCCACTTTCATCAAGCACGATACAATTGCTCAAATTACCGCCCTTTGCCAATCCTTGAGAACGCAAATAATTTACCTCGTGCAAAAACCCAAAAGTCCTTGCGCGCGCAATTTCTTCTTTATAAGCCTGTTTTGTAAAAATAAATTTATATGTCTGCTCTTTAATTGCTTGATGTTTAAAATCAATGGTAAAATCAAATACCATTTTATCATTAGGCTCGACTCTCACAAACTTATCTCCATCACGGACTTCTATAGGTTTTTTAATCTGAAGGACTTTTTTAAGAGAAGGAAGCTCAAGCGTACCAGCTTCATCCAAAAGCATACAATAAGCTATAGAACTGCCATCCATAATTGGGATTTCTTCATTATCTACTGATATTTTCAGATTATCAATCCCATAAGCATTAATAGCTGAGAGAAGGTGCTCTATCGTTGATATTCTAGCATCTCCTTTTCCCAATACGGTGGCCATCATCGTATCTGTTACATTTTCAGGCTTCATCGGAATGCTAACAGCCTTATCGCTACGATAAAAAATTATTCCACTATCAGCCTCCAACGGCTCTAAGACCATTCTGACAGGCACGCCTTTATGCAAACCGATACCAATCAACTCAACTTTTTTTGCTATCGTTCTTTGTTTCATTCTATTTCCTTTACGGATATATTATCGCCATTTTTTGTAATTATTTTTAATGAATGATTTGAGCTTATTCTTTTTACGATTTCTTGATTTAAGATCTCTCCTTTAAAAACAATATGATTGGAACATAAAGTTTTTAAGATCAAATATTCACCCCCACAAACAACAATTCCTTCACATTTTCCAAATATACTCACAGTTCCTTCTGATACAATTCTAGCTCCATTATTGACATTTCCAAGAATCACAAGATTCCCTAAACTTTCTATTTCCTCGCCGCTACGAATACTTTTATAACGAATTTCGGTTTTAACATCGGTAGGAGAGATCTTGGAAAACTCTTTACCCCTGAGTTCATTTTCACTTACGACATAAACGATTTTAAGTTTATCTAGAGTTTGAAGAAGCGCAGGCTCAACCCGGTTTTTAAACACCAATAAATAATCCTTAAGCAAAACAAAATTTTTGGTCACAAAATCAATATATTCAGAAGTTACTCCTCCTTCCAATTCAAAAACCCTAATATTTTTCTGTCTTGTTTTGATCATTAATGCCCTCAATAGTATTTTTTGCTTTTAAAAAAACATCTGTGATATTTGATTTTATCCATTTAGGATCCATCCATTCCACATCCCTAACCGGATGACCTTGAACCAAAATACCCAAATGCAAATGATCCCCAAAAGCCCATCCCGTTTGACCCGTAAATCCGATTACGGTTCCTGAAGCTACCTCGTCACCGGGTTTAACCTCAAATTTTGACATATGCGAATATAAAGAAGAAAGACCAAAACCATGATACACAAGCGTAGTATTTCCATACACACCCAAAAGCTCTGTTAAGACGACTTTGCCCGAATTACTTAAGATTATTGGCGCGTTTCTCACGCTCGCAATGTCCAATCCCAAATGCATTGATTTACTGATTTTTTGCTTACCTAAAAAATACGTCCTATGATCTCCAAAATTTCCGACAACCACACTACCTTTCAACGGTAAAAAAGCCGAAAAAGTTACCGGTTCAAATAAAGAATTGTAATTAATCTCTGTGGCAGCTTTATAAATAATTTCTTCATCTTTATGACGAATTGTTTCATTGATATATTTAAATTTTTCAATATTGTTTGAAAAACTTTCAGGCTTTCTTTCGCCAACGGTATCCACCAATTCATTAAGTTTTCCATTTAAAAAACTATCTTTAACTTTAATGCTAGAATATCTATATCGAACGCTCATATCTTTGATCAAAGGAATGGAAACTCTTTTTTGATTGAATGCCTTGTCTAAAACCGTAATAGTTCCGTTAAAAAAATTATTCTGCACAGGCCAAGCCAAAATAACTGCGTAATACCCTTCTTTCATAAAAGGAAAAACCTTGAAATCATTTTCGCCATTACTCACACTAATGGAACGCACGCCATTATCTACAACTCTAAAAATCAATAAAGCACTACCCCCGTAAGTGATTTTATAAGAATTGGCCACAATATTGATAATAGGGGCTTGCGTATCTACAATCAAATCTAAGTTCTTTACAGTTGTATTACCACTGAAAAAATTTGCATTGCTCCAATCAGTAACAGAAATTTTATAATGAATCTTGATCCCATCAGGAAGTTTAATTTCAGGCTTTGGCAACAAAAAAGCTTTCTCTTTGGGCTTGTCCAAAACAATTTCTTCTTTATCAAATACAACTACATTATCTGAAGTTACCGCACTCACCTTATAAGATCTTATTCCGGTATCATCAGAAACGCTGACGTAAATTTTTTTATTCGGGTTCCAATATGCCTCACTCCCTAACTCCACACGATCTTTTTTATTTATAGACATATAAATTTCTACTTCTGGAGGATTTCTTTCGAAAAATTTTGAATTATAAACGGCATAAGCACCTACAATTACAATAATTAAAAAAAATAATTTTATAAAAGTTTTAAATTTCATTGATTAACCTTATATTCTAGGATCGGATATTTTTCCCTCTATAGCACTTTTAGCAACCACAGCAGAATTAGCCAAATAAACTTCTGAACTTCTTGCACCCATTCTTCCAACAAAATTTCTATTTGTTGTCGAAATGCAACGCTCGTTATCTCCTAATATCCCCATATATCCGCCCAAACAAGCCCCGCAAGTCGGGTTGGAAATCAATGCACCAGCTTCAATAAGAATGTCTATATACCCAAGTTCTTGAGCCTGTTTGTAAATTCTTTGAGTAGCTGGAGTAATGATAAGACGAACATCTGAATGCACTTTTTTGCCATTCAGAATCTCGCTTGCTATTTTTAAATCGCTCAAACGCCCGTTTGTGCAAGATCCTATAAATGCCTGATCGATCTTCAACTCATCCTTTACTGCCTCACTAACAAACTTACCATTACTTGGAAGATAAGGATAGGCAACTACCGGCTCAAGTTTGCTCGCATCAATTCTAATAATTTTAGAATATTTAGCATCTTTGTCTGAATAATAATACTTTGGCTCTGCTCTCAAACCATTGAGTTCGTTTCTACTCCTGAAAAATTCCTTAGTTATTGCATCAGCAGCAATGATGCCATTTTTGGCTCCGGCTTCAATGGCCATATTGCACAATGAGAAACGATCGTCCATACTCAAATATCCAATCGTATCTCCGCAAAACTCAAGAGCTTGATAAAGCGCTCCATCAACCCCAATCTGACGAATAACCTCTAGAATCAAATCCTTGCCATATACCCTTTCAGAAGGCTTACCGATAAATTCAACTTTAATGCTTTGGGGAATTTTAAACCAATTTTTACCCGTGATCATCGCATACGCCAAATCAGTGCTACCCATACCCGTAGAAAAAGCACCTAAAGCTCCGTGAGTACAGGTATGAGAATCTGCTCCGATAATCACATCACCACTCAACACTAAACCCTTTTCAGGCAAGAGAGCGTGCTCAATTCCCATATCTCTCTCATCAAAATAATTTTTCAAACCAAATTCTTTTGCAAAATCGCGACTGATTTTGGCTTGGTTTGCAGAAGCAATGTCTTTAGCAGGGATAAAATGATCCATTACAATGCAAAAATTATCGGGCTTTGCCAAAGATTTTGCTCCAATGCTACGAAATGCTTTAATTGAGAGAGGGGTAGTAATGTCGTTCCCAATAACCATATCAATATCAGTCTCTACAATCTCATCTGCATATACTGCCTTACCGCAATGAGCGGAAAAAATTTTTTCCGTAATCGTCTGTCCTGTCATTCTGCTTCCCTTTTACTTTTAAGGCTAAATTCTACTATAATTTTCTTCATTTTTAAAAGAGATAAATATAACTTGCCGTCCAAATTACGGAGCGCTTAAATTCAATGTCTTTAGATTCAAGCGTTTTGCTATCCCCACTTGCATTCTGATATTTCGCCGGACTCTCAAGTCCTAATCTCAAAAAATTCCACGGGATTTTTGCCCCTACTTCGAGGCGATTTTTAGTATTGATGGTAAAAGCAACCCCTGCATTAAAAGTATAATCAACCTGAAGAAGCGTATTCCATAAGACATTATCACTGCTATAGCTTGTATCTTTCAAAAGCGGCTTCATTTTTTCTTTATCAGCACTATCAAGCAAAATCATTGCCCCAAAGCCAATACCAAAATACCCACCCACAAAATACCGATACCTTCTATCCAAAGGCATCTCTACAAGCAAATCAAGATTCAATGCTCCCAACATATAAATAACTGAACCAATCTTTGTGCCATCATCTTTGTTCTTAATATTTCCGGTCGAAATCATAGCATCTCCATAGATTCTAGCACCAAAATACGGATTAAAAAAACTCTGATAACCAAGCTTACCACCAAACATATAAAGATTAGATTGCAATTTAAGAGGAGAATTTAAAACTCCTGTTCTCTGATTTTTAAGATCATCAATGGTGGTTGTTGTCTGATTATAATGCCCATCTATATAATCATTAAATAATGACCCATATCCCGCATTGATTCCCATAAAAATACCACTTTTAGAATCTGCGCGACCATATTTTTGCATCAATTGTCTTTTTTTCTCTTCAGAAGCGTTAGGATAATGAGATTCGATATATTTTTTATTCGGATAATACTCTTCAGGAGTGCCACCATTTTTGATGATCTGCTCTTTTAGCGAATGGATCTCTCCATCTAAGCTCGCAATAAGCTTTATAGAGGTCTGAGGTTCAGCTTCTGCCTGCAACATAATTACCAATAATATAAAAATAATTTTTTTCACTTGATGCCTCAAAACAATAAATTATAACTTATGAGATAAGCGTTTGTAGTGGCAAATCGATACAAGCTTGTCTCTTTTGTTTTTATAGGAGGGATTTTTAAACCTAACTCAATGCGATGTCTGATATTTAAAGTCAAAGCTATGCCTAAATTTATCACCACGCCAAACTGGCTCAAAGGGGGCTTGACAGCCTGATCAGCATAATCCATCCAACCCATTCCAACGCCACCAAATACCCCTAAGGCATATTTTTTATCGTCATCTAAAGGAACATCTGCAATCAAATCAAGATTAAAGCTTGCCAATTGATAAGCCATACTTTCCATATCGCCTCTCAAATATTCCCCATAGAATCTAAGACCTCCAATATAATCTTTCAAATACTGCTGATAACCCACTCTTGCTCCATAAAGAAAAGGATGTGAATCAACATAGCCTGCAGGGGTTGCATTGAGTGTTATATTGCCCAAGATTAAACCAACAAAAAAGCCATTTTTTTCTTTTGCCATCTCTTCAAGCCGGAGCTTTTGCTCTTGCTCATAAAGCTGTCCTTTGAGCATATAAACTTGTCTTTTTTGATCGGCAGGCTTGTCAGTCTCAAGACCAAAACTAAAACTTAGAGCAAATAAAAGACATAGAATTAAACGCTTAAAAAACATACTGATACCCTGCCATAAACAATGCCCCCAACCATTCAATGTTTTTATCTGTGATAAACTTGAGTTCAAGCTCCAAACGATTGTGACCAAAAAATGTAACCCCAAAACCGGTATTCAACATCGCTGCAAATTCAGAGTTAGCATTATACCCATGAATCATACTTCCAAGTCCAATACCTGCAATTATGCCAGCAGACAATCCTTTCCATACGGGCAGATCAATCATTAAATCACCATTAACTGCTATCGTTGAAAAATCAAGTCTTCCCAAAGGCTCCTCCTTAGATTCTGTAGCTAGATACTGGATATAAATTCTTCTACCTACATAATTAGGCAAAAAAAGCTTCTCAAAAATTGAAGGAATAAAAGACTGATAACCAAACTTAGCTCCATAAGCAAAAAGATAATCTTTTTTTAAATTGCTTGCTACATCATTCCCCAAAGCACCCACGCTCAATCCCAAAAAAAGCCCTGTTTTTTTACTAGCTTCATCAAGATTTTGGACAAGTTCGGCAATTTCTTTATCGGTTGTCTTTTGATAAAATTTGATATATTTGTAATAGGAAGGATCGAGTGTGCCATAATTAATCGTATCTGCGACACAAACCGATCCTAAAAACAATAATACTAACAATGCAATCCGTTGCAACATCTGCCAACCTTAAAAACGTTGTTCTAATATCGGGTTATTTTATCTATTTTTATATAAAATTTCCTTTTTTTGTATAAAGAATTTTAGAACATTTTTCATAAAAAGCTCCTAAACAAATAAATTGTATAATTCCCAAGAAACAAGGAGCAAACAAATGAAAATGACTATTCACACCCTCCAATCCAAAAAAGGAGTTGAAAAAATTACAGCCGTCACGGCCTATGACGCATTATTTGCAAGCCTATTTGACGCTCAAACAGATGTAATTTTAGTTGGAGACAGCCTGAATATGAGCTTTGGTGGCAAAGAGGATACATTAAGCATTACATTAGAAGAAATGATTTACCACACAAAATCGGTATGCATAGGCGCTAAAAAATCTTTTATCATTGCAGATATGCCCTTTGGAAGCTATCAAAACTCAAAAATGGCGGTCAAAAACGCTTTAAAATTTTATCAAAAAACCTCTGCAGACGCCATCAAACTTGAGGGAGGTAAAGAACGCTCAGAATCAGTACGAGCTATTGTTAAAGAAGGGGTAGCTGTAATTGGACATATTGGATTAATGCCTCAATTTGCGCGTTCAGAAGGCGGTTATAAAATCAAAGGCAGAAGCGAGAAAGAAGCTTCAAAACTCATAGATGATGCTCTTGCAATAGAAGACGCTGGCGCTTCTATGATTGTACTTGAAGGAATAGCTTCTGAAGTCTCAAACCATATCACTCAAAAACTAAAAATCCCAACCATAGGCATAGGTAGTGGAAAAAAATGCGATGGTCAAATTCTTGTATGGAGTGATATGATGGGATTTTTTCAAAGATTCAAGCCAAAATTTGTCAGGAGATATCTTGATGGTGCAACACTTATTCAAGAAGCACTTCAAAAATATGTTCAAGATGTCAAATCAGAAAATTTTCCCTCTTTAGAAGAAAGCTACTAAACAATGGAACGCGTATCATTAGAAGAAAACAGTCGCATTATCGACATTGAAAAACTTGATTTTGAAGAAAATGCCGAAAATTCTCTAAGACCTGCTTTATGGGAAGAATACATCGGGCAGGAAAAAATAAAAAAAAATCTGAAAGTTTTTATTCAAGCAAGCAAAAAAAGGGGCGAATGTCTTGACCATACGCTATTTTTTGGACCTCCTGGACTTGGAAAAACCACTCTCAGCCATATTATTGCCAATGAAATGGCTGCAAACATTAGAGTAACAGCCGCCCCGATGATTGAAAAAGCAGGAGATTTGGCTGCAATAATGACAAATCTGAATGATGGAGATATTTTATTCATTGATGAAATACACCGTTTAAGTCCTGCAATCGAAGAAATTCTTTATCCTGCAATGGAGGATTTTCGCCTAGATATCATTATTGGCTCAGGTCCTGCTGCCCAAACCGTCAAAATCGATCTCCCTAAATTCACACTGATTGGAGCTACAACGCGTGCAGGAATGTTAAGCAACCCCTTGAGAGACCGATTTGGAATGAGTTTCCGAATGCAATTTTACGAAGTTGGCGAACTTGCTCTAATTGCTCAAAAAGCAAGTTTAAAATTAGGCAAACCTCTTGATGAAGAAGGCGCTAAAGAAATCGCTTCTCGCTCACGTGGAACACCTAGAATCACCCTCAGATTACTCCGCAGAGTCAGAGACTTTGCTGAAGTCGCCGAAAAAAAAACTATAGATCTTAAGATTACAAAATATGCTTTAAATGAACTAGGTGTCAATGAATTCGGATTTGATGAGTTGGATTTACGCTATTTAAAAATTTTATCAGAGACCAAAGGAAAACCGATAGGATTAAGCACAATCGCAGCTGCAATGAGTGAAGATGAAGGAACTATTGAGGATGTGATCGAACCCTACTTGCTTGCTAATGGTTACTTAGAGCGAACTGCAAAAGGCAGAATTGCCACCTATAAAACCTATGAAATTCTAAATATAAAAATGAATCAAAAAGGACTTTTATAATCTATGCAACCCACTTAAAGAATTAGTTTTGATGTATAGAAAAGTAACACATTCCAAAATATTGATAAGAACAGGAGAATCAAACACCATAAATCTTAAAATTCTTTCATTAAACATTAAAGTATTGCATTTGAATAGCTCTAAGAATAATTGTCTATTTTGAAAGGATTGATCAAATAATGGGAATTTTATTTATTTCTTCAATTAGAAGATTAGAAATTATTCAGAAAAAGCCCCATACGCCATTAATTTTTCATAACGCTTTTGGACGAAATCAGGATCTTTCCTAAGGATTTCTAAATTGGTTAAAAAATATTCTTTAATAGAATTGGCCGCATACCCTTTATCACGATGCGCTCCTCTGCTTGGTTCCAAAATAATATCATCAATCAAACCGGCTTTCTTAAGTTCATCAGGAGTAATTTTCATTGCTTTTGTAGCGGATTCTATTTTACTGGGATCATTCCATAAAATGGCCGCACAACCTTCCGGAGAAATGACACTAAAAATAGAATATTGCATCATTGCAAGCTTATCAGCAACTGCAATCGCCAAAGCACCACCACTTCCTCCCTCTCCAATAACAATTGAAATAGTGGGAACTCTTAAGGTTGAAAACTCTTGGAGATTTTTTGCAATTGCTTCACTCTGACCCCTCTCTTCTGCGCCCAACCCAGGATAAGCACCGGCAGTATCCACAAGCATTAAAATAGGAATATCAAACTTTTCAGCAAATTTTGCAGCTTTGAGCGCTTTACGATAGCCTTCAGGATTTGGCATTCCAAAATTACGCATCAATTTATTCTTAGTGCCACGTCCTTTTTCTTCTCCAATGATCAAAGTTGTTTGATCTTCAATCTTTCCTAAAAAACAAACAATCGCTTTATCATCGCTAAAATGACGATCTCCTGATATTTCATAGCCATCTTTTAAAATCAAATCAATATAATCCATTGAGTAAGGTCTGTCAGGATGACGAGCCAACTGGAGCTTTTGATAATCGTTCATATTTGCATAAACTGAACGAACTTCCTTTTCTAGCTCTATCTCTAAAATATCTTTTGCAGCTTGATCGCCACGAATCACAGCCATTTCTATTTCATCTTGAATGCTCTTGATACGTTGCTCAAAATCTAAATAAGTAGCCACTTCTACGCTCTAATATGATTATATTTTTTTGAAAATCACGACACCATTTGTGCCGCCAAAACCAAAAGAATTGCTCATTACGGTTTCAATTTTTGCTTCTCTAGCAACATTAGGTATATAGTCAAGATCACATTCAGGATCTGGAGTCTCCTGATTAATGGTCGGAGGCAAAACACCTTCATTCATTGCCATAATTGAAATAACAGCCTCAATAGCACCTGCAGCACCCAAACAATGTCCGATTTGACCTTTCGTCGAACTCACAGGTGGAACATTTTCTTTGCCGCCAAAAACATTTCTCAAAGCCATAGTTTCAAACAAATCATTATATCCTGTACTTGTCCCGTGAGCATTGATATAATCAATCTTAACACCTGCCATATTTAAAGCAGCTTTCATTGCACGATAAGCACCTTCGCCTTCTGGAGCGGGAGTTGTCATATGATTAGCATCCCCGCTTTCTCCAAAACCTACAAGCTCAGCATAAATTTTTGCTCCTCTAGCTTTGGCACTCTCATAGTCTTCCAATACCAAAGCACCCGCACCTTCGCCCATCACAAAACCATCTCTATCCTTATCGAAAGGACGGGAAGCCCTCAAAGGATCATCATTTCTAGATGACAAGGCTTTCATCGCAGCAAAACCACCAATGCCGACAGGACAAATTGTCGATTCTGAACCTATTACAAGCATCCTATCTGCACCATTGACCATAATTGTCTTGGCTGCCTCAATAATTGCGTGAGTTCCTGCAGCACAAGCTGTAACACTCGATAAATTTGGACCTTTAATGCCAAACTCGATAGATGTAAAACCACCAAGCATATTTACAAGAGCCGAAGGAATAAAAAATGGAGTGATTTTTCTAGGACCTTTTTCAAAACAGGCAATAGAGTTCTTTTCAATATTCCCTAGCCCCCCTATTCCTGCTGCAGAACTCACACCAAACCTATCAGCAATGCTATCGCTACATTTACCTTCAGTATTCAAAAGTCCGCTGTCAGTCATCGCTTCTTTGCAAGCTTTCAGAGCCAACTGAATGAAACGATCTGCTTTTTTGACTTCTTTAGGATTCATCACTTCATTAGGATCAAAATCTGTTATCTCTGCTGCTATTTGCACCGGAAAATCGTTCGCATCAAAACAAGTAATTCTTTTAACGCCACACGCCCCGTCCACAATAGATTTAAAAGAATCCCCTTTATTCAATCCCAACGAATTTATCATTCCTAAACCGGTTACAACGATCCGACGCACATATACTCCTTATTATAACGATAAAATGAGCAAGCTCCTCCCTATTTTAAAGGAGCTGATTATTTTTTATTGGCTTCAATAAATTTTACCACATCGCCAACCGTTACAATTTTTTCAGCCTGCTCATCAGGAATTTCAATCCCAAACTTTTCTTCTAATGCCATTACAAGTTCAACAACATCAAGAGAGTCAGCACCCAAATCCTTCACAAATTCAGCCTCTAATTTTACCTGATTCGCATCTACGTTCAGTTGTTCGACCACTACAGCTTGTATATCATCAAATAAAGCCATTTTATCTCCTTACATAATTTTCGATTTAAATTTATGATTCTAACTAAAGTTTTAATAAAAACAAATTAAAAAATAAAAAAACCGCGTTTTCTGCAAAAATTTACATATAAAGCCCACCATTGACTTTCAAAACCTCACCGGTGATATAACTTGAATAATCGCTCAATAAAAATGCCACTGCCTGTGCAATTTCTTTAGAATCTCCAAGCCTTCCTAAGGGAATGTTTTTGATATAGTTTTCTTTGACTTCCTCTTTCAAAATACTCGTCATATCTGTTTCTATAAAACCAGGGGTAACACAATTAAACCTTACATTTCTAGACGCCCCTTCATAGGCAAAAGATTTACTCATCGCAATCATACCCCCCTTACTTGCAGCATAGTTAGTTTGCCCTGGGTTACCTCTTTCTCCTACAATAGAAGCAATATTTACCACGCTTCCAAATTTCTGCTTGCTCATCAACTTGAGGGCTTCGCGACACCCAATAAAAGTGGATTTTAAATTTGCATCCACAACATTCATAAATTCTTCGGTTTTCATTCTGAGAGCGAGCTTATCATTTGTAATTCCAGCATTATTTACCAAATAAGATAATTCTCCATCACAATCAATGATTGTTTTTATTCCCTCAATAAATCCCTCTTCATCAGTCACATCAAATTTAATAAGAGCTGCTTGAGTACCAGATTTTTCAATCTCTTCCTTAAGTTTATCAGCGATTTCGGGCTTACTCCTATAATTAATCCAAACCTTAAGACCAAAACTTGCCAAAGTTTTAGCAATCTCTGCGCCGATGCTTCTTGAAGCACCCGTGATCAAGACATTTTTACCACTAAATTTCATTATTAATCTCCTAATTATCCTTAGTTTAGATTCTCATCTAAAATTTAAAAAGGTAATATTAACAAAAAGTTTCGAGTTTAAAATAAATGACTAGATTTTTAAGAAGATTGAAGGACTCAATTTTTCTCAACCCAAAGGTTGAGAAATTAAAGTCTAGACTCATAGCGTCTGAGCATATAAAGACGCTTGAGCATTTTTTTCTTGGCATTGATCTTTTGTTTTTTGCGCTTCTCAGTTTTTGATTCAAAAAATCTTCTCGCTCGACACTCGGTTACTACCAAGTTTCGATCGGTCTGCTTTTTGAATTTTCGGTAAGCTTCATCAAAAGACTCATTTTCTCTGACTTTAATACCAGGCATTCCAAATCACCACTTTCTTTATTTAAATTATCGAAGTCCTAAAACTTCTACGAAAGAGATTATAGGTCAAAAACCATAAATTTAACATAAAAATCAATAAACTTTTGGTAAAATTTGCTTTCATCCAAACAACTTAAAAAAGTGCCCATAGCTCAGCTGAATAGAGCAACAGGTTGCGGTCCTGTAGGTCGGGGGTTTGAATCCCTCTGGGCACACCATCTCCAAACATTTATAATGCATTAAATTTGAAACTTAACCAAATATCAAATCCAAAAGCAATGACAAAAAATTGCTTAACAAAAACTATATTCTAACTTCGAAAGAGGAATGGGTACTAAAATCTGTATAATACAAATCTCAATTTATATAAATAATGAGGATTTTTATGAAATTTCTGAAAATATTTTTCATCACTTTTATGCTCGCAAGTCTTCTGACACAATCGCAAGCACGAAAAAAAGATGCTTTTGAAATCTATGGAGATATCTTTCAATTTTTACCTGCAATGGCAGCAGTCTATTCCTTAACCCAACAAGATTATAAAGGGTTAGGCTATCTCGCGATTGGAACGGGCAGCACTCTAGCACTTACATTTGCTATTAAATATAGTTTTGTAGGCATTTCAAGAAATCATCCAAGCTGGGCAAGAATCAGCCAAAGACCTAATAATGGAAGCTATGATGGGTTTCCTTCTGGGCATACAGCATCTGCATTTTCTGCAGCAGGTTTTATGCAAAGACGATACGGGTGGAAATGGGGTGTTCCTACAACTATTTTAGCAACTTTGGTAGGAATTTCAAGAATTACAGCCCAAAGACACACCGTAACCCAAGTGATCGCTGGAGCTTTATTGGGATATGGGATTTCATATTTGGTCACAAGCAAATTAAACAAAGATGTGAATATTGATGTAAATGTCGATCAAGAGGAAATATCCAAAGGGGTTTATCAAAATATTTATGGGGTTGCAATAAGTTACAGATTTTAGATTATTTTAAAATTTTTGGCAAGGTGATACCGATCTGCCCTTGATACTTTCCTTTTTTGTCTTTGTAGCTTACTTCGCAAGCTTCATCCCCTTGCAAAAACAATACTTGAGCAATGCCTTCATTGGCATAAATTTTTGCCGGCAAAGGCGTAGTATTAGATATTTCAATAGTAATATGTCCTTCAAATTCAGGTTCAAATGGCGTTACATTCACGATAATCCCACATCTAGCATAAGTGCTTTTTCCCAAACAAATTGCAAGCGTATCTCTAGGCATTCTAAAATATTCCACCGTTCTTGCCAAAGCGAAAGAATTTGGAGGTACGACACAATAACCTTGTTTGGAAGCATCAATCTCTACAACATTATCATAATGAAAATCTTTAGGATCAACCAATGTCGCCCCCACGTTTGTAAAAATCATAAACTCATTGCCTACCCTGATATCATAACCATAACTGCTCAATCCGTAACTGATCACATTCTGCCCGATTTGTTTTTCACAAAAAGGCTCTATCATTCTTTGCGTAAGGCTCATATCCTTAATCCAAGTATCTGATTTTAATCCCATAAATCCTCTTTTGAGCTAAACTTATGGTATTATACCAAAGACGAAAGGCAATCTCAATTCAATAATATTGAGAATTCTAAATTTTTCAAGTTAAAGGATAAATAAATTATGAACCTTGTAGAAATAAAAAAACTCATCGAAATCTTTAATCATTCAGAAATAACGCGTCTGAGTCTTAAACAAAATGATTTTGAACTTAAACTTGACAAACAGCCTGTTTTCGACCCAGCAATCCCCTCTCAAATTCACCCGACAACCCATACTCCTCCTCAGCCCATTATCCAAAACGCTCCCCAAATTCCAACACCCTCTGCTCCTTGTTCTGAAAGCGGGGATTTTATAACATCACCGATGGTAGGAACTTTTTACAGATGCCCATCTCCAGACTCCGCTCCCTATGTGAATGTCGGGGACACTATAAAAAAAGGTCAAACTATTGGGATTATTGAAGCAATGAAAATTATGAACGAAATAGAAGCAGAATACGATTGTAAAATCATTTCTTTGGAGGTTAATGACGCTCAACCGGTTGAATACGGAACAAAACTCATCAAAGTAGAGAAAATATAGCGCTATGAAACAAGTAGAAAAAAAAACACTCCATAGAATTCTCATCGCTAATCGAGGCGAAATAGCCCTTAGAGCAATTCGAACCATTCAGGAAATGGGAAAAGAAGCAATTGCTATCTATTCGACAGCAGATAAGGATGCTCACTATCTTGATATTTCTGATGCAAAAGTTTGTATCGGGGGACCAAAATCATCTGAAAGTTATCTTAATGTCCCTGCCATTATGAGCGCAGCAGATCTTTTTGATGCAGATGCCATATTCCCGGGTTATGGCTTTTTAAGCGAAAATCAGAATTTTGTCGAAATCTGCTCCCATCACGGAGTGGAATTTATAGGTCCTAATGCAGATGTAATGGTAATGATGAGCGATAAATCAAAGGCGAAAGATGTGATGAAAGATGCGGGTGTTCCCGTAATTCTTGGAAGTGAAGGGGCTCTTAAGAGTTATAAAGAGGCTGAGGAAGTGGCTGAAAGAATCGGCTATCCTGTTATCATAAAAGCAGCTGCCGGTGGGGGTGGGCGAGGAATGCGCGTTGTTGAAGAACCAAAACTTTTGAAAAATCTTTATTTAGCCGCTGAAAGTGAAGCATTAAGCGCCTTTGGAGATGGAACCATTTATATGGAAAAATTCATCCGTAATCCCAAGCATATTGAAGTCCAAATCCTTGCAGACAAACACGGAAATGTTGTCCATATCGGAGAAAGAGACTGTTCAACCCAACGAAGACAACAAAAACTCATTGAAGAAACACCTGCTGCAGTCCTTAGCCCTGAAGTCAGACAATCCCTTTTAGATACTGCCGTAAAAGCAGCCAAGCATATTGGTTATGTAGGTGCTGGGACTTTTGAATTCCTTTTGGATGCCAATTACAAAGATTTTTATTTTATGGAAATGAACACAAGGCTTCAAGTCGAACATACCATCAGTGAAATGGTGAGTGGTCTAGACTTGGTAGAATGGATGATAAGAATCGCAGAAGGCGAAGAGCTCCCCAAACAAGAAACTATCAAATTTAAAGGACATTCAATAGAATGTCGTCTCACTGCAGAAGATCCTGAAAAATTCTATCCTTGCCCAGGTAAAATCACCAAATGGATCGCGCCAGGAGGTGCAAATGTGAGGCTTGATACTCACGCTTATGCCGGCTATGTCGTCCCTATGTTTTATGATTCTATGATAGGAAAACTTATCGTTTGGGGGGAAGACAGAAACAAAGCCATCGCAAAAATGAAAAGAGCTTTAAAAGAATTCTGTATCGAAGGGATCAAAACAACCATACCTTTTCATCTCAAAATGATGGACAACGCCGACTTTAAGCTTTCCAAAATCCATACGAAATATTTAGAGCAAAATATGGAATAACAAATGCTTGCTTTGTTCAAAATAAGCCAAAGGAATGGATTATGAAGATTACCCCCCGCAATCCCTCTCCGATCAATGATACTATTGTTTCAAAAAAATCTTCAGAGGTTGTTTCTGAAAAAAAACCAAACGAAGTTAAAAATTCTCAAGATTCCATTAAAATTGACGAAAGTGACCTGTCAAAATCGACAAAAGAAATTAACAATGCCATTGGCGCTCTTCAAACTGCCATCTTAAGTATTGATGAGATGTCTGAAGAAGGCAAATCTCTTTTAAAAATCTCTAAAAAACTCCAAAATCAAGAAAAAGAAGACAAGCAAGAAAGCATTGATAAGGCTGATAAAATCAAAGAAAAAATCACTAAAACTTTTGATTCTTCCGATTTCAATGGTCAAAACGTTTTTATTAAAAATTATAGACGCCTTGATTTAGATGTCAAATTTGATGCAAGCACAATCAAACCTTCCCAAATCAAAGCAGATAGCCCCGAAACTTCCGAAAGCTTTCTGAAAAATCTCAATATCCAAAAAAAATATGCCAAAAATGCCATTCATCTTCTCAATCAAAAGCTTGAAACCAATCTTGAAAGCTTTAAAAAAACCAATTCCGATTATGATACACTTGATAAATCAGCGTTGAACGAAAAACAATTTAAAGAATCTCATAAAACCGATGGGATAACCTTGGAACGCTTAGCAAAGCTACTGGGCTAATGAACCCTTATAGCACGCAACTTATTGAAGAAGAAGACATAAAAGCAGTTATTAAGGCTTTAGAGAGTTCAAACCTGACTCAAGGAAAACTCACTCAAGATTTTGAAAACAATCTCTGTGAATACTTAGGGGTAAAACACGCCCTTGTCTTTAATTCTGCAACCTCTGCTCTTTATGCAGCCTATAAAGCTGCTAACATAGAAAAAAACAATCACGCCATCACATCTCCCATCACTTTTGCAGCTACTGCTAATATGATGCTTGAATGCGGTGCATTACCTGTATTTTGCGATATTAAAAGAGATGGCAATATAAATGAAAAACTGATCTCCTCCCTCATCACTCCTCAAACCAAAGCAATTGTAAGCGTTGATTACGCAGGAAACAGCGTTGAAGTCAAAAGCATTCAAGATATTTGTGAAAAAAATCGTCTTATTTTTATTTCTGACAGCTCCCATTCCATCGGGGCAAAATATCAAAATAAAAAAATCGGTACGCTTGCTGATATTACGATTTTTAGCTTTCATGCCATCAAGCCCATCACAACAGGTGAAGGCGGAGCACTCGTCACAAATAACACAGATTTTTATGAGCAAGCTAAACTTATCCGCTCGCACGGAGTAGTAAAAAAAGAACTTTGGAATACCGATGTAATCAAAAGTGGTTTTAATTTTAGAATGACTGAATTTCAAGCTGCATTGGGAATATCCCAGCTTAAAAAACTTGAAAGCTTTCTCCAAATTCGAGAAGAAATCGCTCAATTTTATGACAAAGCTTTCAAGGGAAACCCTTATTTTTTCACATTACATCAAGATATGCCTCACACCACTACAAACCATCTATATCCGATTATTTTGGCTCCGGAATTTTGGTGTTCCAAAGAAGATATTTTTAAAGCTTTGCTACAAGACGAACTTGGTATTCAAGTCCATTACAAGCCAGTTTATGAATTCAGTCTTTACAAAAAGCTTTTAGGAGAAATGGAGCTCCCAAATGCAAGAGACTTTTATCGCGCTGAAATTTCCATACCTTGTCATCAAAAAATGGATTTGGAGATGGCCAAACAAAGTGCGGAAAAGATTTTAAAGGTTTTTGAAAATATCAAGACCTGTTTATAATAATTTTGGAGCGATTTTTGCTAGAGATTCTAAAAACTTGTTGGAGACTCTCGTGGAAATCAATTCGCAATTACCAAAAACCTCTATTTACAATCTATTGAACAATCAAACCCCAAAAGAGCAAAATTTTCCGATTCAAACTCCAAAAATTGAAAAAAAATCAGAAAAACCTCTTGAAGTCCCACAAAACAAAGAACCTCATACAGATCTTGGAGAAGATTCTAAAAAAAGAGAAACTTATGGGCTTTTAGTTTTAGAACTGATGAGTAATGATGAATACGAAGCTTTTCAAAGAGCTACAGCAGGGATGAGTGAAGGTGAAAAAATGTTGGCAGCCCAATCGCTTTATAGCCTCACAAGTTTTTATAATGGCAAACACACTCCTGAAATCCAAACGCAATCTAATGCCTATGAAAAAAGCGCCCAAAAAGCTTTTGGCATTGAACCCCAAAATCTAAATGGTTTTTTAGAAAAATATAAAAACGCTTATAACACGGCTCAAAAAGTCGATATTACCCTGTAATTATTGACTTTTTAAGGGTTTTCGCTTATAATTACAAGCTTTAAGTCAAGGTAGCTCAGCTGGTTTAGAGCGCTGGTCTCATAAGCCGGAGGTCGGGAGTTCAAGTCTCCCTCTTGACACCAAATGATTTTTACTCCTTTTCTTAAAAATATCACTCACAATAACTCAAGATACCCCACAATCACTCACAATAATTTTATGCGTAAAATACGTATCTGTAGGGTATAATTTAAAATATTTGAAGTGGTTGTATTTTTCACTCACAATAACTCAAGATACCCCACAATCACTCACAATAATTTTAAATTAGGGACAGATTAGGGACAGAAATGGAACAGGAAAAAAAACAAAGTAGCCTAAAATACGAAGGTGTGAGATATAAAAATTTAAAAGATGGGGATGTAGTATATTACGTCAGATTTACTAAAAATGGAAAACAGATTGAACGAAAGGTGGGAACTAAATTTGGAGGTTGGAGCGAAAAAAAAGCCCATAACAAGAGAATTGATTTAGAATATAACTACGAAGAACGAAAACATATTGATTTCCAAGAGGTATCCGATAGATTTTTAGAAGTTCAAAAACTGCGATTAAAAAAAAGATCGTTGGCAACTTATAAAAGCAAATTAAACCATCTAGATATTTTTAAATCTAGAATGGTTGAATCTATCAATCAAAAAGATATTAATAGTCTTATTATTAAGCTCTCTGAAACACTATCGCCTAAAAGTATCAATGAAGTAATAAGCACATTAAAACAAATAATTAGCTTTGCAGAATTGGAGTATAACATTAAAAATCCCTACCTTGTAAATATCAAAAACATTAAAAATTTAAAAATAGAT
Source organism: Helicobacter sp. 12S02232-10 (assembly GCF_002272895.1). NCBI lineage: Bacteria > Pseudomonadati > Campylobacterota > Epsilonproteobacteria > Campylobacterales > Helicobacteraceae > Helicobacter > Helicobacter sp. 12S02232-10. Next base: position 12,404 of record NZ_MLAQ01000003.1, on the reverse strand, counting down.
AATCAGAGAGAACGATTTTTAACAAAAGAGGAGGTTTTATTACTCAAAGAAACTCTAAGGAATGATTATGAATACTTATTATTTGTAAATCTTGCCCTATGCACGGGTGCAAGACTGATGACCCTATTGGATATCAGAAAAAAAGATATTAATTTAAAGTCAGAAACTATCACTTTAAGAGATTTTAAAAATTCATCTATTTATCAAGGATATCTTAACGATGATACGATTGAGTTGATTTTAAAGAAATGGGATAAACTCCAAGATGATGGCAAAATCATTCAAAAATCTAAGCGTCTCATTACGGAACATTTGCGTAAAGTTTTAAATATTCTTTTCAACCAAAACAATCCTGATTCCAAGCAAAAGATTGTAATTCATAGTCTTCGCCACACATTCGCCTCTCATCTTGCCATCAAAGGCACACCCATACAGATTATCCAAAAACTCTTAAATCATAAAGACATCCAAATGACGATGAGGTATGCCCATTTAATGCCTGATAGCGGTAAAGAGTGGGTTAAAAATTTATGGAATAAAAATAGTTTAACCTAATCCCCACCTCAACCCTTAAATCGCTTTGCTGATAGGAGGAGCGTTAAAGCCTCACTGCAAGTTTTGATTTTATCGGCGTAATCAGATTGATTGCCCCTGATTTTAAAGCCTGTGCCTTAAATAAATCGTATTGATTTTGTAAGTTTAGCCATAGTTGAGGCGTTGTTCCAAGTGCCTTACTCAAACGTAAAGCCATCTCTACGCTAACGCCCCTTTTTGCATTGATGAGTTGATTGACAGAGCGAAAACTAACGCCTATTTTTTTGGAAAATGCCTCTTGTGAAATGCCTAAATCCTTTAAATACATTTCATTTAAAATAATGCCTGGATGTGTGGGTTGTCTGTTCATTTTTACTCCTATTTGTGGTAATCAACAATAAAAACCTCATAAGCATCAGATCTCTCAAATCTAAAACACAGCCTAAATTGATCGTTGATACGAATGCTGTAAAATCCTTTCAACTCGCCTTTTAAAAGCTTCAAATGATTGGAGGGAGGAGATTTCAAATCCGATAAATCATTCGCCGCATTTAAAAAGTCTAATTTCAATAAAGCCCGCTTTACAACGTCTGGAGGTAGCTTATCATACTCCCCTGTCTCAAAAAGCCTTTTGGTTTCTTTATTTTTAAATGACTGGATCAATTGATGCCTTATTTAATGACTTTATTAATTATAACACATAAAGTTATATAAAACAAGTATTCAAATCTTAATTACCGATAAATACGATTCTCACAACCCCCTCCAAAATACCCCTATTTTTTATTAAAATTTAAAGACCATTTTCCGACAAATTCTCAAAAAAGAAATGCTTAAAAATCGATGAAACCAACCATTGTCGCCCCTATCAATTCCCGACAAATAATGATTGTTTGCTAGGAATCCTAAAAATCCCCGTAATACAAAATCTATGATTAATTTTCTTAGCACTCAAATTGCAATATTTTAAAAATTGAATTTTTGATTCAAACCGATCTTAGTTGTAGCCTGAAATTGCATTAAAATTGATGATAAAAATAAAAAAGAAACTGCAAATAAAATCTAAAAATTGGATCTTGTTTAAATTAAAGATAACAGCTGCAGAGAATTTTATTAAAATCCACTGGAAACAGATTCTATTGATGAGATTAAAATCAAGTGCAATGATCAATATTTTAGAGATTAAAAAAGATGAAAGGGATTATTTCAAAAAAACAATTTATACAAAAGATTCAGACAAAAAAATAAGAGTCTATACTCAAGCATTCAGTATCATTTCTCTTGCTTTTAACAAAAACAATAAATGGAAACTTGCAGATGGCAGAGGAAGCATTAATGCCGCCATTAAAGATGCAGATTTTTAAGAAAAATTGAGAATGAGCAGGTGCAGTTTGCAAAAGGTGATAAATTGGTTTGTGAAGTGGAATTAATTGAAGATTTGAGCGAAGAAAAAATCACATCAACTTACTCTATTTTAAAACTCAAAGATCATATCAAGTCTCCAAGAATTAGAAGATTGCCAAGTTTATAATGCAACGCTTAATCATTCTTTAATTAAATCTATATTATTTTTACCTCAATAGAATCCCCCCCACCCTATTTAGGTTCTTTCTAGACCTCTCTCCCCTGTTGGGGTTGCCCCTTTGAAGAGTGAAAATCTATGGTTCAAAAAGAACTGCTTAAAAGTCGATTCCAAATTAAAACCTCACTGTAAGTGTTGATTTATTAATGCCATAGATTGATAATCATAAAGCTTAAAAATTAAAAAATCAAGATTTTTTCTCTCAAAAATGGCATAAAAAAACAAGAAAAGTAAATGAAATAAAAATAACTCACAATCACTCAAGATACCTCACAATCACTCACAATCATTTATCGCCATTTAAAAATATTCTTATCCAAACCCTCCTAAAAATCGCGTGTTAGAATCCTGCTAAAAATTAAAGTAGGGATTAAATGGGCATAACAAGAAGCCAATCATTCCAAATTTTTAATCATTCTAATTTAGGGCAAAGGAAAGTATCAAGGGATATTGAAAATCTTCTGTTTTGCTTGAGTGGCGTGTGTAAAATCTTGGAAATACACCATACAAAACAAGTCAGAGACTCTATAGATGATGGATTTCAAAAAAAGGGCGGGGGTTTTTATATTACCCTCTTTAAAACGAGTGGCTGGCTTCAGAATTTGCCAAAGAAATTGCTGGACTCAATGCCATCATTTGTCATCTCTAAAAAAACTAAATAAGGATAAAAAATGCGTTATACCATTGCTTATGACACACAACTCTTGGGGGCATTTTACCCCAAAGGCAAAAGCATAGAATTCCCCAAAGGCACCGATGAAAATTATATCCATCGCCTTTTAAGAGATAAAGTCATTACAGAGGAGAAAGAATCAGAGGCTTTAAAAGAGCCCAAAGCCCCTAAAAATGATAAGAATGCTAAAGATTCTAAGGAAAATGCCCAATGATTCCAAAAACTCTTTTAAACAAAGATTTAAGCACCCTTTTAAATGCGTGCGATGTTTTTAAAAAAGGCGATTTTGAATTTAGCGGGCATTTCAAAACAAATGCCCAAGTCCTTTATGATGATAACTCCATCGGCTATCAAACCACGCTTTTAATCCTCAAAGAAGATGGGAATCAATTGAGGCTAAGAGATACCATTACAGAGATTGCATCTTCTCAAAACTATCAAATCATTCAAATTGCTGATGAATCCAAAGTTTTAAATCGATTGGTTTTAAAAGAGACTTATTCTAACCCCATACCAATGCCAAATAATGAGATTTTATGAAAAAAGAACTCTTAAAAACAATTCAAAATGCCATCGAAGGATTAAAAATCTTTCATCATACAGATTTATTTGAAAAAATAACTTATGACCCAAATGAATTGCCTGTCTGTATCATTAAAGATTTAAGCGATTCTATCTCTATCCCTGCAAGTGGCAATTGGAAAATCCAAAGCAATCTAGAGATTTTAATTATCCATACCGACGCTCTAGAATCCATCGACTTGAGTAATGCAGTCTTAAAATTGATTGGCACATTGCCTCAAGAGTGCTTTATCTATGCTGTGGAAGAGATTAATAAAGAATCCCAATACTTGGACTTCTCTTTCTTTAAAACTTCCATTAACCTCCAAGTCAGTTATTTCAATCTAAGCTGGGAGCTGTGATATGAATCTCCCAAATTTCTTAATCCCCTTTGAGATTGAAAATGAAAAGAATATGATTTTAGAAAAATTCAAAGAAACCTACCCCGATTATGCCCCTTTAATCGGTGATGACTTTAGCGTCTTGACCTCTGCTTTTCTCTTCAGAATGAATCGCTACATTAACTACATCAACTACACGATTGCTCAAAATTATCTAGAGTTTTCAAGTGGAGAATATTTAGATGCTTTGGTCGCTTTAGCAGGGATTGAACGCTTTAAAGGCACCCCTTTTGTATGCAAAATAAAAATCACTGCCACCACGCCTTTGACCCTGCCAAAAGGCACTAAGTTTAAAGACAATGCAGGGCATAATGCCTATTTAGCTAAAGATGAAGAAATCCAAGAAGAAAGCATTGTTAATATCGAACTTGAATCAGGACTGACTCAAGATTATGACACGACAACCTTAGAAATTCCAAACATTTATATCAAAGAGATTCAAAAAATCTCCCCATTTGTTCAAGAAAAGGGTATTGAGAGCGATGCAGATTTAAAAAAGAGATTTTTATTATCCCTAAGCCGTCCTTCCACTGCAGGCAATCTCAAGAGCTACCAATACTACTGCGCAATCCCTGAAGTCTCTAAATCTAAAATTATCCATCAAGGTTTAGGGCAAGTGAAAGTGATTTATGTGGCAAACTCGCAAAATGCCCTTTTGAAACTCAAAGAAAACATTGAGGATAAAATCCCTTTAACCGATCAAGTCTCCTACATAGAAGCGACGCCAATTCATTGCAACCTTACCATCACTTTAAGTCTTAAAAGCAATGATAAAAATTCTTTAATCATTGCTTTGGTACATCATAATGTGAGTTCTTTGTTTGCAAGCTTGGATATTGGCGAGGAAGTGAGTGATTCAAAAGTGATCGCTTCTGCTTTTGTGGATGAGATGATTGTAGATATTTGTGTTGATGGGTTAAAGGAGAGTAGCCCTGATGGGATTTTGGTTTTAAAAGATTTGAACATCTTGACTCAAGTTGGGAGGGCTAGGGATGAATAAGAGTTATTTGCCTCCACATTTCCCCAAACATATTCTAGCTTTGGAGTCTTTAATTGGAGATGTGATTGAAGAACGCTTTCATCTTGGATTCTCTCACTTTTATGATCCTAAAGAACTCAAAGCCCAAGATTTGCACTTGATTGCAAAAACCTTTGATCTAGATATTTCTTTTTTGCCTCAAAATAAAAAAGTCGCTTATTTAAATGCTCCGATGACTAAAAAACGCACGCTTGGAACTAAAAAAGCCCTTGAGGCAACCTTAATTGATTATAAAGATATTGCCATTCAAACCCAAAAACAAGACCTCAAACTCAAAGCTTTTGAATTCTCTTTGGGTGTGGAACTCACAGAGGAATTTGATAGCTCTAGTTTGATTGTTTTAAAACGCCTAGTTGGTGCAGTCAAGCCATTAAGGTCTGAACTCAAAGGCTTGGATTTTAAAACTCCGCCTGCAATTTTAAAAGTCGCTGTAGCAAAAGCGGTGCAATGGAGAATATAAATGTTAAAAATAGAAACCAAACTTAGCCAACAGGTTAAAAAAAATCTGTTAGAAGAAATCAAGAACGCAAGCCCGCAAGCCTTTTTCATCGGTAGCAGTGAGAAAGATTTTAATATCGATACACTGATTGGAGAAAATCCTAATTATGAAGCGATAAAAAACAATGTTATTTTTACTCAAGATATCAGAAGTGCGTATTATGATGTGAGTGGCAATCTCTGTTTTGAGATTTTATTAAATTATGAGGATTCTTATGATGCACTCATTTATGCCCTAGCAATTGGGGATAAAGAAAAACAAAGCCTTTATGCCATTGCCCTTACTCCCAAAATCCAAAAGGTAGAAGGCGTGGGTGGGACATTTATCTTTAAAACAAATATAGAGGGTGAGAGTGCATCAATGGTTTTTAAGAATGATACTTATATTTCAGAAGCGGAGCTCTCTAATTTCAAAGACTTCTTAAACTATGTGCAAACGGATTTAAAAAATGAAATAGAACTCACTTTAAAGCCCATTAAAGAATTTAACCTCAAACTCAAAGCCATTCAAAAACAAATCGTTATAGAAGCTTTAGAAAACTATATCAATGAAGAATTTCAAAGACTGCTAGAAAAGCAAAAAATCAGAGAAGAAATCGGCAGAAAAGACTATTTTTATAGGAATTCCCTCCCACCAACTCACATCCCTCTAGGGCAAGTTCTCAAAGCAAGCGACTATCCCCTGCTGTGGTTTTATACCATCGGGATAACGGGAAATGATGGGAGATTAACCTTTAGACTACCCACTTCTGATTTCTATTCTAAAGGCACAAGTAACCCCAATGAAGTGGGAGAAAAAAAGTTATCAGGGCTCCCTAATATCACAGGTGCATTTTGGGGTGACTCTCAAGGTGGCGATAATGGTGCATTTTGGATTGAAAACGGCGGATGTGATGGGTATCGCTATGGAGGTGGGGGGAAAATCACTCATTTTGATGCCTCCCGCTCCTCCCCCATCTATGGCAGAAGTGATGGTGTTGAGGTGAATCGCATTTTATATTTAGAAGGGATTTATGCAAGCACCCCTTTAAGCCAAGAACAAAAACTAAGTATCAAAAATCAAGTGCTTGCAATGAGAAAAGAAATCAGAGCTGAATTAGCCCAAGAGTGGTACGAAAATTATGTAAAAGAGGAAGAAGAAAAAATGAAAAAGGAACATCCTGAATGGTTTGAAGAGGAAGAGATACCTTATGAACCTGCACGTGGCGAGAGATTGCCCGTTAAAAAAGGTCTCCCGTCCAAACCTTTAGAGGCATACTATGTAATCCCTGAAATCGGAGGGGTACCTGCGAAACGCATAAAGGTTTCTCCTGAAGAGGCTTTAGAGGGGATAGGAGCTAACCCATACAGAGACTAACACAAAAATATAAGGAGCAAAAATGAATGAAAATGACATATTAGACAAACTAGAGGCATTAAAAGCTTTAAAATCGATGGATTTAAAAGAAGAATTTAAAGCAAGAGAAACTTATATGGTGGCATTAAAAGAAGAGTTTGAAAAAAAAATGTCAAAAAATACTCTGTTTTATTTGAAAAAACAAATCCGACTTTTAAAAAATGTGAATATGTATCGGGGTGTGATGGTTCAAAAAGTCATCACTTCCTTTGATGCATCAAAAATCATCAGATACGGCGATATCTTTGTTAGTGGGGGTGATACCAATACAAGCGGGAGTGGAAGAGCGTGGGCGGGCTTCTCACGTCTTGCTATCCCACAAGGTGTAGAGATTATTGATGTAGTGGGCGGTCACGCCAACTTCTTTGCGATTGAAAAAAATTCAGATTCGATGTGGGTATGGGGGAATAATTCTCAAGGTTGTTTAGGCGTAGGGCATAACAGCCCTGTGCCAGTACCTCAAAGAGTCACAATGCCTTCAAAAATTAAGCAGGTTTGTTCTAAAAGCTACAGTTCAGGATATCAATTTTGTACGATTTTGCTTGAAGATGGGAGCGTTTGGAGTTGTGGAAGAAATACAGAGGGCGAACTTGGAATCGGGAATACACTTGATTGCAATCGTTTTATAAAAATTTATTCTCTCTCTGACATCGAAGAAATTTGGGGCGGGAATAACTTTGTAAGTGGGGTATTTGCAAGACAAGGCAAAAAAACCTATGCGTGGGGCTGGAATGGAAACGGGTGCTTGGGACTAGGCAAAGCTACGAATGCTTTAACCCCTGAAGAGCTTCCTTTAAAAAACATCACGAAAGTTTATCACTACACTGCCGATAGGGGCGGTTGGAAGGGCTTAACATTTTTTGAAGTCGATGCGAAGACTTATATTGATGGCAGGGGCAGTTTATGGGCTTGTGGTTTTAGCGGGGCAAGGGAAAATTCAAAAGATATTTTAAATGATGTTTTAAACCCAGTGCAAATCTTTAGTGCAGGAGTCGGGGGTGAAATGGGGGAGTATAAATACACTCAATTTGTGAGTTCTGGGGTTTATGGGACTTGCCTGTTTTTAAATGCTACTCAGAACGTATGGGCTTGGGGGTATGGGGATTTTGGCTTTGGAGATGAGCGAAGCGGAACTTCTTTAGGTAAAACTCTTAGAACGGATGTGAGTTTTAAAAGTATCCTTACTAAACCCTATGCCTATGCTTCCTTTTTTGCTCAAGATACTAATGGCACTCTTTGGAGCTTTGGTTACAACAATAACGCTTTAGGGCAAGGGCATAACAACAATATAAGGTCTTGGGCAAGAATACCCACACCAAATCATATCATCGATTATGATCTTTGTTCGTATTATGAAGGTGAGAGGGTATTGATTGCTACTGATGGGTGTTGCTTGTATGCTTGTGGAACAAGCAATGGCGGGAATATCAACTATACAACCAATCTCTTGCAACCTCAAATATTGCCTTTGGAAGAGAAATGATGAATGCATTTCTGCAAGGCTTTAGGGCTGTTTTAACACCACGCTTAAATAAAATTAAAGGATAAACCAATGAAAACTTACAAATTACCATTAAGCCAAATCACTGAAGTGCAAGGTGAATTTATTAGCTTCACTTCTGATTCTGAATTTGTCTATATCCATTCAGAAACCAAATTACAAAAACCTTTTATTGAGTCTGAACCTCCTGCCTATTATCTAGAAGCGTTGAAAGAAGAATTAAATTTTTCTAAGCAAAAAGCCATCAGAGAGATGAATCAAATCTGTGATAAACATTTAGAAAAACTGACTTCAAATGCTCTAGGAAAACCCCATATCTATGATATGACTCAAGAAGATCAAATCAATCTAATGGGCATTATCCTTGCAGGCATTGATTCGTTTTTCCGATGTGCTACCCTTTCTGATCCTTTCAATAAACAAAATATCCCCCATACAAAAGAACAATTTAAACAACTTTATAACGATGCCTTGAATTATAAAGCCCAGATACTTTTTAAGTGTGGCGTACTCAAAGACAAAATCAATCAGGCACAAAGTATTGAAGCTGTGGAAGCAATTGAATGGATAGATGAGGAAGAATCAAAAGAAATTCAAGAAATCACAGATAAACAAGAAACCAAAGATGATAGGGAGTCAAAATGAGTGCTTGGGAAATCTTTAAGCTTTATCTTTTTGTGATTATCGTCGGCTTTGCTGTAGGGATTCTTTATATTTTAAGGGCTATCCAAGAAGAGCCTATCAACTCAAAAAGCAAAGCCATTCAATTTGTACTCTATGGTGTGGGATCTTCGATGTTAGTGACTTGGATTGGGTATGAAATCTCTATTTATTATGGTTTGCCTGCTTCTTTATCTTGTGCTATCGGCGGGGGTCTTGGATTTATAGGGGCTGAAACGATTGCAAGGCTTTTAATCAAACTCTTTAAGAAAAAAACAGGGATTGGCGGAGAAGAGAAATGAAAGAAGAAAATAATCAAACAATTAGCAAGGAGTTAATTGAGATGATTAAAAAGCACGAAGGGTATAAAGGGCGAGTCTATTTGGATACCCAATTCATTCCCACCATTGGCTATGGACGCAATCTCAAAGCCCACCCGCTTTCTGAAGCAGAAGAGAGGGATATCAAGATGAATTTAGGGGTTTATGGAAAAAAAGAAGCAGAAGAGTGGCTAAAGAATCATTTAGAGGGACTTTATAACGAACTCTCCAAATATAGATGGTTTCATAAGCTTGATTCTGTCAGACAAAGCATTATTTTGGATATGGCTTATAACTTAGGCATTCCCCGCCTACTTCTGTTTAAAAAGATGATTTTAGCTCTCAATAGCGCTGATTATGATAATGCCTCCCACGAAATGCTCAATTCATCTTGGGCAATGCAGGTGAAAGAGAGAGCTAAAAAACTCTCTGTTTTAATGCGAGAACACAAAGATGATGAGGTGAGAAATGCTTAATAAACAGATTTTATTTTGGAGTTCTGCCCTGATTGTTTCTTTTGTCTTAGCAGGCATTCTAGGTATCAAATATTATATCCATCAAAAGATTCAATCAGGCGTAGAAAGCGGGATTACCACATATATCATTGACTCTCAAAACCAAGCCATCAAAGATAAAGAACTTGCAACAAAAGAGTATCAAGAATCCCAAATCAAAGCAAAAGAAGAGACTCTTAAAAAATACCAATCCTTAAGAAGTGCCAAAGAACAAACTGAAGATTTTTGTGCCAAAGAACTGGAGGAGGTCAATCGTGCGTTATCGATATTTTTTAATGGCAGGGATAGCAGGGATAATGATGTTTTTTAGCAGTTGTGCTTCAAGCGTGCGGTATCAAAAGGTTTATATTCCTACCCAATGCCAAATCCAAAAACAAGAACGTCCTGTTAAAAGCGGGGATTTGATAAAGGATTTAAAAGCGATTTTGATTTATACCGAACTGATTGAAAAAGATCTAAATTTTTGCAGGGGGGAATGATGGAGATAAAAGGATTGGGAATCAAAAAACCCGCTAAAGGTGATAAGTCTCTAGCGGGAAATATGAACGGCGGTTATTTAAGCTTGAGATTAAAAAAATTTCTAATCTCTTCTCTAAAAATAGCAACTGCTATCCCAATAACCGCAAGGAATATAGACAATATATCCATTACGGACTCCCTGTTGGTAAAATCCACACCCACTGCCCCTTATGTTTTTAAGCATAAAAAAAGCTCCGCAAAGATTGCAATCAGCGGAGCTCCTTTACCAACAAGGTCATATTTTTTAAGACACCCAGCCCTATCAAAGTTGGGTGTGGCAATTATAGAATCTTTGACAAAACAAGTCAATAAAATAATGACAAGCAGACAAACCTCTCTTGTAGTGGTCTTGGGATTCTTTAGAAGTCCTTAAAAAATGGGTTGAGCAATGATGTAATCAGTGATAACCCTGAGCTTTAGGAACGCAAGAGGATTTTTAATCCTCTGTAGTGGTCTTGGGATTCTAAAAGAATCCCATTAAATTAAATTATATTAAGGAGAACAATATGGCATTTAACTTCAATCCTCAAGCTTTCAGCGGTGGGAATCTTTTTATCGATGGTATCGGTTGTCTAGGGGTATTAAAATCTTTTGAACCCCCTAAAATCGAACACGAAATCATTGAGCAAAGCAATTCTATCGGCAAATACGAGCAGGTCTTACCGACCCTAAAACCCTTATCGGCAAAATTCGTAGTCTCAAATGTGAATGCGGTGTATTTCAATACACTCAATGCTTATTTGCCTTTAAATATCTATATCAAAAACAACTTAAGTTCTGATGGGTTAATAAAAAAGCAAACTCAAATCATTGCGACATTTAACGGGAGTGTGAAAATATTGGAATTGCCCAAATATGAACCCAACAAAGAAGCTGAGCTATCTTTTGAAATGGCAGTGCATATGTTTAGCTATCAGGCAGATAAAGCCCCTCTTTTACTCTATGATGTCATCAATTCCATTTATGCAGTTAATGGCGTGGATCAGTATTTAGAGATCAGAAAAAATATTCAATAAGGAGTGAGCAATGAGTGCAAAATATGGCATTAATATTGAAATCTACAATCAAGCTACAAAAGCTTATACAATCAACAATACAAGGACATTAGCCATTGTCGGCGATGATGTAAAAAAAGAAAACGAATGGCTAAAATACTACCCCTCAATCGATGAAGCCTTAAAGAGTGTGGGTAATGGGAGCATTAAAGATGCGCTAGAGGATTTAAAAGCTAGTGGTATCAATACGACTTTGATACTTTCAAGCTTTGTAAAAGATACCCAAGAAGATAAAAATCAAAGACAACAAGCCAATATAGGAAAAGCCCTTTTAGCAATGGAAGTGTTATTGCAAGCTGAGCAAGCCACAGGCTTTAAGCCTAAATTTATCCTTGCCCCTACTTATAATAATCAAAGAGGCTTTTGGGAAGAATTGAAAAAGGTAGGCGATAAACTCGGAGCAGTCTATGCTTTGGAAATCCTTGAAATACAAGAAGATAAAATCAATGCTTTTATCAAGGATTTTCAATCCAAACGAGCCATCATCACTTATCAAATGGTGCAAAGATCTGATTTAGTCATCAGACCTTTAGCCAACTTTATCATTGCCCAATACATCAAAGTGATGAATCAAAGTGAATATGGATTCGCCCAAACATTTTCAAATCGGATTATTGATGGAGTTGCTTCCATCGTGGATACAGTTGAATTTATTTCAGGGGAGGATTGCAGGGCTGATCGCTTAAGAAGTAAGGGCATTACTATGGCTATCAGTGATGATGGCATTAGAAGTTGGGGTGGGGAAACAACCGATCCTGATTTTCCCTCTATCCATAGTGCTGTTATCTTTGATACCATCATTGAAACCATCGCTAAATCTCAAAAAGAAGCGATTGATAAACAAGTCTCTGACACGCTTAAAAAAGTCGTTGATGATTTGGAAGCCTTTTATAGAAAACTCATTGCCAATAATGTGATTATCGGCTTTAGTGTTTCTGTACCTGAAAACCTAAACACCAATGAATCCATTGCAGAGGGCAAAATCTATATCGAACACAAAGCCCAAGAAACCCCAATCATCAAAAACATCACCAATAAGATTTATAAAGTCGATAGCTATGGGGCAGAATTGGTGAAGGAATTAAATTAAGGAATCAGAGGTTTTGCCCTCTATAGCAATATGGAGATGACTAAATCCTCATCAATCAAT